>JAAZGI010000117.1 GCA_012511315.1 Clostridium sp. | reverse complement strand
GCCCAAAATGCCGATTACGTATGGTACTCATTGCCAAGTTCCGCAGCCAAAGAACTTCTGGATGAAGAGCTTCGCGATAATGAAGTGGCTTATCCACCATTAGAGACCCTCACCAATCTAGAGGTATTCAAAGATCCAGGCCAGTTTGTGAAAAAGTACGATGATATTTGGCAAAATGTAAAAAATCATTAGCTTTCGATTTCAACTGGCTAGATGATTAAGCCTGCAATAGCAAGGGAATCAGATGAGAGTAAATAGTGATTGTATATGTGAGAACTAAAAGAATTCAATAACAGAGAGAATTAAACTGGAAAAAGCAAGTTCGTTAAACTTACTTGAAACACTTACTGGAAACAATCATTCGACAAATAATTCAAGAAAAAACTCAGCCGCATTTATAAAGGTTGAGTTTTTTATTTTCCCGATGGTCAATTGAAGCTTGAAAAAACCTGACCTATTTTATAGGCTATAAGGATGGATAGTTCATTATAATAGTACTTTTAAAAAGAGCTCAAAATTCGGTTGATGTAAATCCGTTTTTACGTAGGGCTTCATCGTTGAACTTGATTATTTGGACATAATCACTTTCAAAAAGGTTGGTCAATCACAGCACGTTTAAATAAGACTTTAATAGGCTGATGATAAAGTAGGCTTAAACATTTTGGTTAATCAAGACAAGGGGAATTGAATTTCTCCAATTGAAAGGGCAAGGAAGGGTATGGCTAGGATCTTTTTAGAATGCGTCTATATTCTGAATTGTTCGAAAGGGTGATATACTTAATTCATTGAGCTTATTTATGTGAAATGTAAGGAGGTGATAAGGTGGGAATTCAATCGAACAATCGAGTGATTGGAATTTTGGCCAATGTGGATTCTGGAAAAACAACTTTGGCGGAAGCCATGCTTTATCAAGCTGGTGCAATTCGCAAACAGGGTCGGGTTGATCATGGTGATGCTTTTTTAGATAGTGGAATCATGGAGCGGCAGCGCGGAATTACAATATTTTCTAAGTTGGCACGCCTAGATTTGCCAAATGGCCATTTGATTTTGTTAGACACCCCTGGTCATGCAGATTTTACGCCAGAGACAGAGCGAGCTTTAAGCGTTTTAGATTATTGTGTTTTAGTGATTAATGGAGCCGATGGCGTAACGGCGCAAACAAGGCGGCTGTGGGAGCTTTTGAAAATATATGGGGTTCCAGTCATTTTATTTGTAAATAAGATTGACCAAGAAAGCGTGGAACCTTTAAAGGTTTATCAGGCCTTACGCAAGGATCTATCAGAACAAGTGATTGATTTTGCAGATGAAAAGCTTCTAGAGAGTGAAGAGCTGGCGACTATAAATGAAGAACTCATAGAAGAGTTTTTAAGGGCAGGAAGCTTGGCGGAAGACTCTATACGGCAAAGTATATTGAAACGACAAATATTTCCCTGTTTTTTTGGATCGGCTTTAAAAAACTTAAGGGTGGATTCATTTTTAAAAGCACTGGATAGCTGGACCCTAGCGCCAAGCTATCCGGAAAGTTTTTCAGCTCAAGTTTATAAGATAAGCCGGGTGGATCAGCAAAGGCTAACTTATTTAAGGATCACTGGTGGCTCCTTGAAAAATAAATCCCTGATTGGTGATGAAAAAATCAATGAAATTAGGCTGTATTCCGGGACGGCCTACGAAAACGTGCAAGAAGCTCTAGCAGGAGAGATTTGTGCCGTGACCGGTTTGAAAAGCACTTGGGCTGGACAGAAAATTGGAGATGACCAAATGGAGCAGGAACCCTTGGTATTTCCTGTTTTAACTTACCGAGTTCAACTCGAGGAGGGTGGCGATGAAGCAAAACTAATCAGCCTTCTTCAAGAAATTAGTGAGGAACTCCCAGATTTAGATGTTTCCTTTGATCATGAGACAAGTTCAATCTTTGTCCATATTATGGGAGATATCCTCATTGAGGTTTTAGAAAAACTTGTAGAAGAGCGAGGCCAGATGAAAATTAGTATGGACGAAGGGTCCATAGTTTATAAGGAAACCGTTCTGGAACCCGTACTGGGCATTGGTCATTTTGAGCCCCTACGCCATTATGCTGAAGTTCATCTTTTAATTGAGCCCAGCAAAGAACCAGGCATTAGTTACCATTCCCAGTGTAGCGACAACAGTCTAATGGTTAGCAGGCAACAACAAATTTTGCAGGACTTAAAATTATTGGCCCCTCCAGGGGTTTTACTTGGGGCAGGCCTTTCCCATATCAAAATTACACTAATAAATGGGCGGGAACATGACAAGCATACCCAAGGAGGAGATTTAAGAGAAGCAGCTATACGAGCTCTTCGTCAAGGGTTGATGATTGCCCGAGAAAAAAATAAAACCCGTCTTTTAGAACCCTTTTATGACTTTGAAATTAAGACCGACCAAGTCTCGGTGGGAAGGATTATGACAGACTTAAACCGCCTAGGAGCTAGTGATATCTTGGCAAGGCCCCTAGAGGAAGGAATGCTTGTGATAGGAAGCGGACCAGTTCGGACGCTGCGAACCTATCAACGGGAAATTCTTTCAGTAACAAAAGGGCAGGCCAAGCTTCGTTTTGAGTTTGGTGGTTATAAACCGAGCTCAGCCCAGAGGGAAATTCTTCAAGGGTTTAGCTATGATCCTGAGCGAGATCAAGCATTCCCAACAGGAAGTGTTTTTTGTGCGCAAGGAGCCGGTTTTTATGTGCCCTGGGATCAAGTAGCAGGAAGGGCTCATATTCCTTTGCCAACATCCTCCGCAGGGGACGTTTCTAGTCAAAAAGGTGTTGCTCCAAAAGTGGCAACTACCATGGGCTCAGAAGAAGTGGAAAAGATTATTCAACAAACGTTTTATGCCAATGCTAATGAAAAGAAACAATGGCGTAAACGTAAACCATTTAAGAAAACAGAATCTAAACCAACTTCAACAGTGCGTGGCCAGCAAAAAGGGCCCACTTATCTTTTGGTGGATGGTTACAATGTGATTCATGCTTGGCCCGAGCTAGCGGAGCTGGCAGCTGTAAATTTTGCTGCTGCCAGAGAAAAGCTAATTGATGTACTCCACGATTATCAGAGCTTCACGGAAGAACAAGTGGTGATAGTATTTGATGCTTGGAAGGTAGTCGGTGGACGAGGGAGTCGTGAAGAACGAGATAATCTGTTTGTTGTTTTTACAAAAGAACATGAAACAGCGGATCATTATATTGAGCGAAGGGCAATGGAGCTAGTTGAACATCATCCAGTAAAAGTGGTGACATCGGACACTATAGAGCAACGCTTAACTTCCGGATCAGGAGCTTTGGTTTATTCGGCAGGGCGTTTTCAAGAAGTTCTTGCCGAAGTGGGAGCGCAAATTTGGGAAGAATATCGACGTGGCACAGCCCCAGACCATCCTTTTTACCCCATGTCAGAATTAGGCAAGTTAAGGGAGCGTAAAACAAAAGAAGTGGATGCGACGAAACAAGGGGAAGAAAACGAAGCTTCCCAAAGGGAGAAAGACTAGAAGGGAAAAAAAGCTGTTTGATTTTTCTTAAACATTGAGGTTATACTAAATGAGATTGATTTTTAGAGAAGGCAAACAAATGATGAATTTGTTAATGATGAGGTGAACAACAATGGACCAAGATAAACTAACGATATACAGTCAGCTCAAGCGTCGAATCATTGAGTTTGAGTATAAACCAGGTAGTATTCTTAATGAAATGGAGTTAGCTGATGAATTTGGGGTGAGTCGCTCACCGATTCGAGTGGCATTACAAGAACTGGAGCGGGATGATTTAATTAGTATCGTACCAAGGTATGGAGCCCAGGTAGCACCCATAGATTTTCGAAACATTAAGGGGCTTTTTGATGTTACAAAACAGCTGGACCCCTATGCTACTCGTCAAGCAGTAAAACGAATTACTCCTTCCCAATTAGCAGAACTAAAGCAGATTATTCAAAATCTAGAATCCTTTTCTTCCACAACGAACTACCAGGAAGCTATTAATGAAGATGAGCGATTCCATCAAATTATATTTGAAGCATGTGACAATCGGTGGCTCACTGAAACCTTAGCTCATCTCCACATACACACTGAGAGGCTATGGCATTATTGTAGTGACTATTTTGATGATATGACCATTTTTACAAGGACTTTTCGTAAAATTGTAGAAGCCATTGAGAATCAAGATGAAGATTCAGCTGAAAAGTACGCTCATCAGCATATTGATGATTTTCTGGCTAGAATTAAAGAAGCACTTTTTTAAAAATGATTTGGGAAAAAAACTCAAAAAAATTTAGGAAATCACAATTATTCTTAAAATCACAATTTATAAACCCGCTTAAAGCTGTATCTCATAAGGCTTTAAGCGGGTTTTCATATTGCTAATAAAGAAAGAATTTAAGCAAAGGTTTTCATGGGAATGCAATTGACATTCTTCTGAAATACATTTAGTATGTTAGTGAGGTGTTGATATGATTTTAACAAATAATTCGATGGTTGACGAAAGTTTAAACAGGATAATGATCGAAGGCGATCAATTGGATGTTTTGAAAACAGCTCGTGACCTGATCCATAAGGGTCATCATCTGCTAACTTCACCGTTGGCAGCAAGCGGGCGAATGCACTTTTCCCCAGTACGTTCTATTATATTGTCCGAGGAGCCAGGTGGAGATAACACAGAGTCTCTTTTAGCAATTGAAAATAGTTTAATACTCTTGGAAACTTCATTAGCCAGCCATACAGTAGATTATAAGAATAAAGAAGATTATGAGTTTATCGATAATGAGCTTTTAACAGTAGCTCTTACCGAGATAGATGAGCTTGAAGCTCGTTACCAACAATTAGGAGGGAATCAATTTGAAACTGGAAAGACGCAAAGTTAAAATCAGTGATGTTGTTTTTGGCGACAAGAATGAAGTCGTAGGAGAACAGCTGGTTTTGAACCGTGACGAATTAGTCAGCTATATTAAGGGCCTTGAGAACATTAAAGAGGTGGCTGTTGATATTGCTAAACCTGGTGAGAAAACTAGAATCATCCCTGTAAAGGATGTAATTGAGCCACGAGTAAAGGTGGAAGGTGTTCCTGGTTTTGCCGGAGTAACTTCACAGACAGGACAACTAGGCCATGGTGCATATAATGTACTTGAAGGGGTTGCCATTGTTACGATTGGAGATATTGTAGGTTTCCAAGAAGGTGTTATTGATATGTGGGGTGAGGGAGCTAAATGGACTCCGTTCTCTAAGACACTCAACTTAGT
>JAAZGI010000116.1 GCA_012511315.1 Clostridium sp. | reverse complement strand
GTTAGTGGAGAAAAGGTGGCTAGTGTGATGAATCATCAGCATATACAGATTAATCTTCAAGATGGTGCAGCTCGATTACAAGCTAGTCAGTTTGGAATTAAAAGTAATGAAATAAAAGTTAAAAATGGAGATACAGTAGAATTAACATCAACATGGATTTCTCGATTTAGTTTTCTTTTAATTATGATTCCTATGTTATTCACGATTTTTATTCCGAGTATAAAATATCGTATTATTGCAATTATTTGTTTAAGTGTATTTAATATTGTTTGTATGGTCTTAATCGAGGGCTTTCATCTAAAAGTTTTGGCCGAAGAAAGCAGGAAGGAAAATTAGTTGGTCGAATATGTGTAAATCGCTGCCCCATTAGTTTTCAAATGATAAGGCATCAGTTTGTCTAAAAACCCATTGATTGACACTCAAGAATAACAATTAACCAAAAATAGAAATGCCTAAATGGTAGAAGTTATATAAACAAAAAGAGTCGAATAGAACAGTCTACCTAATCTCTTATCACTTGATTTATTCACTTTCATCTTTTTATATATGACAAACTCGACAAACAAAAGAAGATGATCAATTTATCCTGTAAATTGATCATCTTCTTTTGTTTATTTGCTTGTTCTTTTGTTTATTTATTTGAAACCATCTTTTTAAAAACTTGGCCCATTCTTAATGTTTTCTAGAGGATGCTCCTGTTTCATCTTTTATTAATATGTTTCTATCCTTCGACCATTAATCCTTGTCTACTCCCATGCTCAAGCTTCATTAGAATGCTTGCTTAGGAAGTATCTTGGGCCTTTAAAACAACAACTGACTAAGTAAAGTTGCCACAAGAGCTAAACCAATTAAATTTAAATTCCAGACAACGAAGGGAAAGGTTTTTATTTTATCCGGCTGTCTTGAAAAGCGTCGTGCATTTTTAAAAACCGGGATAAACACTAAAAACATCAAAATACCGCGCAGTGGTAGGACTTTTAAAAGAATCCCTAAACCAATGGCAGTTGCACCCAGAATATAGGACACATTAAATAAAATTAAGCCTTGTTCTCGCCCTATGACGATGGGTAAAGTATAACGCCCTATTTTATAATCCGCTTCCATGTCACAAAGGTTATTGGCCAGCATGACATTAGATATGGCTGTCACTAAGGGCAGACTTAGAATAAATAGAGCTCCTAAATGGCCTAACTCTAGCTCGATGGTTAGGCGCTGAGCAAATAGATAGGCTTGAAAGGAATCATTTCCCAAATGAATTTGAGTGGCTAAGAATATGATAACAAAACCCATAAAAAAGCCGGAAATGATTTCAGCTAAGGGGGTGCGGTAGATTGGCAAAGGGCCTGTTGAATAGGTGAGAGCAAACAAAAATGATAGGATGCCCGTAAACCAAACGATGGGACCGGTTCGCCATGCCAATAAGGCACCACTAATGATTCCCACTGTTAAAAACAAAAACACCAGCCGTCTTACCGCTCCTTTAGAATATTTGGTGCCGTCTAAATGAAAGGTACTGTATTCACTTTTATCCTCTTGTAGATGATTTAAAGTGGTGGTGGCTAAATCAATGTTTATTAAACTAAGGAGCATGAGTAGAGCATTGATTAGCTGAAACCGTTCAAAATAAACCACTGCAAACAGCGTGCCTACAAGGTAGGGCAAGATGCTGGCGGACTTGGTTCTTAGTTCGACCAGCTTAAAAAGATCCTTCGCCTTCATCAACTCTTAATATTCCCGGTCAAGGTCAATTTGATTGGCTAGGTCTTCTCCATTCTGGAAACGTGCTAGATTATTTCGGAACATCTCAAAGGCTCGTTTTGCATAGTGGGGCGTGGGTCCAGCATTGTGAGGGGTAATAATTACATTCGGCATGTTCCATAAGGGAGATTCCTTAGGCAAGGGTTCTTTTTCAAACACGTCCAATATGGCACCCTTAATCTCTTCTGCCTGCAAAGCTTTAATCATGTCGTCTTCTCGCACAGTATTACCTCGGCCCACATTGATAAAGACAGCGGATTCATCCATGGCTTTGAACTGTTCTTTGCCGATCATGCCAAAGGTTTCATCTGTGGAAGGAACGACGAGACATATATAATCTTTACCTGGTAGAACTGACAGCAAATCATCAAAGGTTGCCATACCATCAAAGTTTTTCGGAAGTTCTTT
>JAAZGI010000012.1 GCA_012511315.1 Clostridium sp. | reverse complement strand
GCCCTTCCTACTTTTAGCTGCATGGCTCTTCTCCAAGAGTAATGAAAAATTTCATCACTGGCTCTTAAACCATCCGGTCCATGGCCAATATATCAAAGATTATCTTGAGAAAAAAGCTGTAAAGAAACGCCATCGCACCAAGGCCTTAATTCTACTCTGGTCTGGCATGGCTTTAACCATATATTTAATAGGTAAGCCCCTGGTTGGTATTATTTTAGCAAGCATTGCAGCCATCGTGACCCTTCATCTTTTACGCTTAAGGGTACTTTCAGATGAAGAAGTTGACCTTGCCGATTCCCCATCCCCTACTCCATCGAAAGACCTACAACCTTAAAGGAGAATCATAATCATGGCCGATAAATATCAATCCATGTCACAGCTTTATGCCAATGAGCCACAAAAACATTATCAAGTGAGCCATCGAAAACATCCCAATTCACCGGTATTAATTCTGTCCCCCCACGGTGGCGGAATTGAGGCCCTCACTTCCGACCTTGCCAGAGAAGTGGCTGGAGATGACTTCTCTTTGTTTGACTTTGCCGGACGGATGAGCGCCGGTAACTTTAAGAATCTCCACGTGACATCGCGTCATTATGATTGTATGCTGGCAAAAAGGCTCTCGACTGCTGCCTCCTTTTCCTTATCCTTCCATGGCTGTAGAGGTAAAGATGAAGAAAAGATTACTTTTCTTGGCGGCGGCGATTCGGTTGGACGAGAAATTGTTCAGCGTCACCTCGAACAAGCTGGCTTCAATGTAGAAGATGCCCCGCCTCATTTGTCCGGTTTAGGCGAAGATAACATTGTCAATCAAAACAAACGCGGAAAAGGAGTTCAATTAGAATTGACTACTTCCCTGCGGAAATCATTTATTAGTCACTCCATTCTGAAAGGATTGCTAAATCGAAGTTCAGCAAAAAACTTTTCCCCGCTTTTTTATAAATATTGTGCCGCCATTAAAAGCGCCTTATTTGAACTAGTTGAGTTAGAGCTGAATTAATCCTATTTCCTTCACTTTTCCCATCAAAAGCTCTCGATTGTTTGGGTCAATCTATAAATTAGACTAAGCTATCAAGGATTGGATTTCACCCCGTCAAGGCAACCTCACATAGGTGAACCAACAAACGACAAACCCTAACTGATAACTGAATCGGTGAAAGACCGTAAGCGGTTAATAAGAACACCTAGACTTCATACTCGTTAGAGTTTTGAAATCTAGGTGTTTCTTATTTTTGCTCGTATTTTATTTTAAGTCGATCAGGAAGTATAATGCTTGAGGTTTTCAGCAGTTCCTCGTGCATTAAATTATAGACTCCTCGCAGATAAAGATGAGCTCCATCAATAATCCAAGTAGACATGAGTCCTCGTTTAATGTTGATCCCTGTGTTTAAAAACATTCTTTCAACTCGGTATACAGGTACCTTTTCCCAGTACTTTTTTGCCATTATATACGCTAAAATGGATGGCGAAACATAGCTGGCGGAAAATACAGGCAACCGAGTGCAACTATTCACAAAGGGGTTCTTGCCATCTGCTTCACACTGCTGGCAAGAATATATT
>JAAZGI010000115.1 GCA_012511315.1 Clostridium sp. | reverse complement strand
TCTCAACTCATTGAGTGGAATGTGCATAGCCCCATCCAAGGCATCATTCTCAAACTCAACTTCATCACGAATATCAAGAATAATATCGGTGGCTGGGTTAAATTCTTCATGAAACTCTGTAAAAGTTTTGGATTCTACCAATCCTTCGATATCATTTTGAGCCGTAAAACCAGCAAAGTTTGCAGGGGATTTAGCTGAGGAGAACGGTGGCGCATAGGCTAAGTCGAGTTCCGTTAGATCCACATAGGTTCCCTTCATACCAATCACGGTAGCCAATACATCAATAAATTTATCAACCCCCTCATAGCCCACAGCCGGCGCACCTAAAACGCGACCATCTTCTTTGGCGATAATCACTTTCGCTGTAAATTGCATTCCACCAGGATAGTAGGTGGCGTGGGAAAATGGGTGGATATAGTAAACGGAATGGTCGATTCCCTTCATCTTCAACTGCCGCTCGTTGTTCCCACTCGATGCAGCTACAAGGTCGAAAATCTGAATAATTGACGTTCCCTGGGATCCATTATAAGTCCGATCCATACCCCTGATGTTGTCAGCAATGATACGAGCTTGACGATTAGCTGGCCCTGCAAGAGCAATGGCTGCAGGGTCACCTGTTACAGAATCAAAGGTTTCCACGGCATCACCGGCTGCCCAAATGTGCTCCTCTGATGTTTGCATCTTCTTATCGACCTTTATGTAGCCTCTTTGGTTTAATTCAATGCCAGACTCCTTTAAGAAGGCTGTATCGGGACGAACCCCAATAGCAGCAACAACCAAATCAGCGTCGATCTTAAGGCCTGAAGCTGTTTCCGTACGAATTCCACCTGGAATTTCGCTAAAGCTTTTTACGCCATCATTTAAAATCAACTCAATTCCATTGTCACGCATTTCTTTTTCGCAAATCATGCTAATTTCAGTATCAAGGGGTGCCATGACGTGGGGAGCTGCTTCAATCAAGGTGACATCAATACCTCGTTCGATTAAGTTCTCGGCCACCTCAATGCCGATAAACCCACCGCCGATTACGGCGCAGGATTGAATCCCTGAGTCGACAATGGCCTTAATTTGATCCATATCCGGAATATTTCTCAAGTTTTTTATGAGTTGATGGTTAATCCCCGGAATTGGAGGGGTTAGTGGCATAGCACCTGGTGATAAGATTAGCTCATCATAGGACTCTTTATATTCAGATCCTTCTGGTGAGCGAACTGTAACTTGCTTAGATTCTGGATGAACTGCCACCACTTCTGATTGAGTTCGTACTTCAACGCGATAGCGGTCCCAGAACGTTTCTTTGGTGGTAACCACTAGGCTGTCTCGTTCTTTGATGACTTCGCCAATATGATAGGGCAAACCGCAGTTGGCAAAACTGACAAATTCTCCCCGCTCAAACATTATAATTGACGCCTCTTCATCGAGGCGTCTTAATCGGGTTGCCGCTGTAGCCCCGCCAGCAACTCCGCCAACGATTAGTATTTTTTTACTCATGCTTCATTTACTCCTAACAGATTTAATATAGTAACCATGCGGTCATCCTTTAATTGATAATAAATTTCCGTTCCTTTGCGTAGGGTCTCAACGATGCCCAAATCCCTAAGGATTGAAAGGTGGGTCGACACCGTTGACTGTGGCAAGTCTAAACCACACTTCATATCCGTCACATTACACTGGCCGCCACGATGCAAACCCATAATGATACAAATTCGTACGGGATGAGCTATGCTTTTTAATATGCTAGCTGCTTCGTCATATCGGTCAAATGATTTTTCCATTGATTCTCCTTTAATATCGAACTTTCTCGATGTATCTTATATCCATATATTACGATATAAGAAGCAAAAAGTAAACGACCTTTTATCAAGATCGTTTAAACTTTAGGAAACTATATTGAAACTGTGTAATTATTCATCATTCTCAATGAGAACTGGATCAAAATTAATAAAATCACCGCTGGTCATAATATATTCCACCCCATTGCGAATTCCCTGAAAAGCACTTTTCAAAGCCGAACCATGAAGGTGACCATAGATAACCTTGTCCACCTTGTATTTTTCCATCAGTCCAGTGAATACCGAGTCGTGACCATACTCATTGACCGGGGGATAGTGAATCATCGCGATAATCTTTTCAAAACCAGCATCCGAAGCTGCTTTCAAGCTATTTTCTAAGCGAATCCCTTCTCTTCGATAAATAACCGCATCTTCTTCTGTGAACTTTTCTGAACCTTCACAAATCCAACCCCTCGTTCCACAGATGGCTGTATCATTCCAAACAAAGAAATTATTTTGAATAAATGAGAAGTTGTCATATAATGAATTCAATTTTTTAATTGAGCCCCACCAGTAATCATGGTTCCCCTTAATCGCGATTTTCCGTCCTGGCAATTCATTGATGAAATCCAGTTCTTTTTGGGCCATTTCTAAGGTCATGGACCAAGATAAGTCCCCACCTAATAAGACAGTGTCTTCAGGCTTGATTTTTTTCAGCCAATTTTCTCTGATTTTAACATCATGATTTGCCCAAACCTCACCAAAAATATCCATAGGTTTATCATCTGTAAAAGAAAGGTGCAAATCACTGATTGCATATAAAGCCAATTTCTAGTCCTCTTTTTTAATGAGGCGATAAAATTTCTTTTTGCCCTTTCGAACCATCGCCTCACCATCTATAAGATCTGATGCTAACAGAAGCTGAGCTGGATCGTTGACCTTGTCCTCATTCAAGCTGACTCCACCTTGCTTGATGTTACGGCGGCCCTCTGACTTACTTGGGAAAACTTCTGCTCTTGTCAAAAGATCCAGTAGAGGCTGACCGAAATCACTTGCCAAGACTTCTATCTGAGGTACTGCTGACAGATCCGTTCCGCCACCGAAAAGAGCCTCTGCAGCCTTTTGCACAGCAACAGCTTCTTCTTCGCCATGAATCAATTTGGTTACTTCAAAGGCAAGAATTTTTTTAGCCTCGTTGAGTTGCTGACCGGTCCATTCTTTTTCCATTCGTTCAATTTCTTCAATGGGATAGAAGGTGATTAGCTTTAAACACTTAATGACATCAGCATCATCAACATTCCGCCAGTACTGGTAAAAATCATGAACTGATGTCTTGTTTTTATCTAGCCATAAGGCCCCATCAACGGTCTTACCCATCTTTTGACCTTCTGAGTTTGTTAGCAGTGTACAGGTCATAGCATAGGCATTGGTTCGTTCTTTACGGCGAATCAAATCCATTCCACCCAGCATATTGCTCCACTGATCGTCGCCGCCAAGCTGCATGGTACAATTGTACTTTTGGTTTAGTACTAAAAAGTCATAACTTTGCATCAGCATATAATTAAACTCTAAAAAGGACAGCCCCTTTTCTAAACGAAGTTTAATGGATTCTGCCCGCAACATGTTGTTGACTGAAAAATGAACACCAATTTCCCGCATAAAATCAATATAATTTAAATCAAACAACCAATTGGCATTGTTTTCCATAATAGCTTTGCCTTCAGAAAAGTCGATTAAGCGTTCCATCTGTTTTTTCATGCATTCGGCATTATGTTCAATGTTTTCTCTTGTCATCATGGAACGCATATCCGTCTTCCCGGAAGGGTCACCAATCATGGCTGTAGCCGCTCCTAATAGTGCAATGGGTGTATGTCCACCTCTTTGCATGTGTGCCATAAACATTAAGGCAATAAAATGTCCCACATGAAGTGAGTCAGCGGTTGGATCAAAGCCAATATAAAATGTCACCTTGTCATTTTCTAAAAGATTCTTTATTTCCTCAGGATGAGTCAGCTGCTTAATGTAGCCTCTTCTTGTTAGTTCTTCAAATACTGTCATTTCTTAAATTCCTCCTACATCCAGGTTTATTAAAACCCAGTCCATTCATGTAATTATAGTATCATAGCAAGGTAAAAAATAGAAAGATAGCGCCTTGAAATTCTATAACCCATTCATTACATGTTAGTTTCTTTTTTTAGCTTAAACTGGCAAACACTATTTAATTAACGTATTTTTTTAAAATGATTGTAACCGCTTTAATTATGACTTGTTATCTTACAGTTTATCCATCTCTTTTATTTTCTTCATGGAATCCACTACGAATTGTACCTTCGATCCCACAATAACTTGAACATTGTTTTTGCCGTGGACAATTACATTGCTAATTCCAGCTTCCATGATTTTTTTACGATCGATTAAATCCGAATCAACTACTTGGGCTCGAACCCTTGTAGCACAATAATCGATATTAATTAAATTTTCTTTTCCACCTAATCCATCATAAATCTTCTCCGCCATCTTATCGTAAGCGGTCAATAGTACTCTTTGCTTGACTGGTTTCTTCGTTTCAATCTTTGCTAAATCCTGGTAGTCGACAAACTCATCTTCTCGTCCTGGTGTTTGCAAATTAAATCGTTTAATGAAAAAGCGAAAAACAAAATAGTAAAGGGCAAAGAAGAATAATCCTTGCAGTAAAAGCATGTAAGGTTTATTGGCCAATGGCATTAAGGTTGAAAAAGTCCAATCAATTAATCCAGCTGAAAAATTAAAGCCCGCTGTCCATTGCATCAAAGCAGCAATATACATAGATAGTCCTGTGAGTAGAGAATGGACGATGTAAAGCAAAGGCGATAAAAACATAAATAGGAATTCAATGGGCTCTGTTAAGCCAGTGACAAAGGCTGAGATCGACGCCGCCATGAGCATGGAACCCACAACCTTTTTGCGGTCGGCCCGAGCTGTATGATACATGGCAAGGGCGGCTCCAGGAAGGCCAAACATCATAATCGGGAAATATCCAGCCATATAGCGCCCTGTCATTCCTTTAACGCCTTGAGAGCTCCAAAAATTAGCTAAATCATTAATATTCACCGTATCAAACCAGAATACAGCATTTAAGGCATGGTGGAGTCCAGTGGGAATTAGCAGGCGATTGAGAAATCCATAGATTCCGGCTCCCACTGCACCCATTTGCTGAAACAGTGTTCCTAAGTGAACCAAGGCACCAAACAAGACAGGCCAAAGCAGGTACAAAACCCCTGATAAAAAGACGCTAGTCAGAACCGTCAAGATTGGTACCAATCGTCGTCCCGAAAAGAATGCAAAAGCAACGGGTAGCTCGCGTTGACTATAGCGATCATAAAGAATTGACGCAATAACTCCCATTAGTATTCCTATAAATACATTGTCCGCTTGGTGAAAAGCTGGATTGATTTCTCCTATAGGAAGCCTTTCAAAGATAGCCACGGATTCCGGCGACAATAAATTTTGAACTATCAAATAGCCCACTAGGCCGGATAAAGCAGCCGAGCCGTCTCGCTCTTTGGATAAACCTACTGGTATCCCAACCGCAAAGAGGATGGGTATATTGTCAATCAAGGCTAACCCTGCTCTGATTAAAATTGCCGCGAAAATATTATTTTTACCCCAGCCCTGATAATCTAGGGCATAGCCCAAACCAAATAGTATGGAGACAACAGGGAGGATCGAGATGGGAAGCATAAACGCTTTCCCCAGTTTTTGCATAAAGTTTTTCATCCGTCGACCTCCAAAATAATTCTTGACAACTGTGCTATCAGCTGCGCCACATCCATTTAATTATACTGCATATAGATAACAAAATATTGTATTTTTATTGATTAATTCCTCAAACCCTTACTTTTGGAGTTGTTTTCGTCAAATCCAAAGGAAAACCGTCGAAATCGATAAGAGAAATCCTTATCGATTTCGACGGCTATAACTTGGTGTTGCAACTACTTTTTCAAAAAAATAAAACTAAAATCAAAAAACAATTTATGTTATTGGTTATTATTCTTCATCCACGTTATATCTGTAATTTGAAGGCTCCCCCTGTTGAATGGGTCTAGCCTTGGCTGGTCGAGACCCAACCAAGAAGATTAATAAGCCCATAATAGTTACCTGTAAAAGACTTGTCACAAAGCCTCTAGTCTCTCCCACCCTTAAATTGTTTATTCCATTAAATAACATGGGTAAAGCATACAGGATATAACCCCAAGCTTTCTTAAACAGGATTAAAATTAATCCCAAAAGAATGATTCCAGTAACCACTAATACAATGGGCGCTTCTGACAAAACAACTTGAATTTCTGCTTCAGTAAGCACTTGATTACCCTCTAAAGGTTCCCGTAGTAAGTCTGGACGACTCACAATGAACAGCAGTGAGGCTAACACTATCCCGTTAATAACCATTAAAAGCCCTGCAAAAATTCGTGCTCCTTTGGGGACAGGTCCTTTTAGCTTTCTTTTTATCATTTCCATGATCCTCTTCACCTCGTATTCTCAAATATTCGTTTTGTTTCACTTTAACTTTTTTAGCAGTCTAGAAAGTTTGCCGGAAAAAAGACCCCGGTAGAAAGCCGGGGCATTTTGTAAAACCACTTTTGCTAATCTTTAGAGTTAACAGAAAAAGACGGAATCATCCCGCCTTATTTTCTACTCTATTTCAACCTTGTACTTTTTTAAGTACTCAGGAGTTTCTTCCGTGTCATTAAGCGCAAAGAAAATAGTGATCTTGCTACGATCAGAAAGCTTGCTCAACTTTTCAAATTCATCCTTGGCATCATCTCGATCAAAGTCCATTTTGCCCATTAGGCCATCAACGTAAATCATATCTACGTCATAATCCTGTGAAACAATTCCGCAAATAAAACCGTATAGTGAATTCAAATCACGAAGTTCAAAGTTTTCTGTGCTAATGAAGCGTACTTCACGATCTAACTCATGCATCGCCCTGTTATCATCATCAATAAAAACTATGTGCCCTTTCGTATCTTTTAATCCGTTGTTTGCGTGGCTGATCATATACTTACTCTTGCCAGAACCTCTTTTACTCATAAATATCTGTATCATGATAATCACACCCTTTTCATTTATTATGTCTGTTTCTTCTATTATAGTATTGGATTGCTCAGATTACAAACGTTTAAAGCTAGATAATCGCTATTTTATTAGTCATTCATTATTAATTCATAGATAAAACAATTATTTAAGGTATTCATAACGATTTAGTATGTTTTTCTTAAACTGTATGCTATCCCCTACAATAAATCCAATTTACTTCCACACTCTAATTATTCAAAATTTTTCTTTTTGGATTATAACTTTAACTTTAAATTTATATCCTGCATTATTCACCAATAAGTATTTAACCTCTATAAGTCCTTATATTACAAAG
>JAAZGI010000114.1 GCA_012511315.1 Clostridium sp. | reverse complement strand
GATGATGGTTTATAAACATTCCATCACCACTATCACACCTGCAAAACCCATTCTCTTTCAACGAGACGATGAAATGGTAGAATCAGCAGAATAAACGACAGCAAATAAATAAGTAAAGAGAGTCCAGCTCGGGCTCTCTTTTTTAATAAAATTTCATAATATAGAACATTGGAGGTTATTCATGGGGAAATTAACACCTTTAAAAAGAGGGGACTCCATTGGAATCTTTTCGCCATCATCACCCATCACTAATAGCTGTCCAACACGATTCAACCGATCAAAAGAATATTTAGAACAGAAAGGCTTTCAGATCATAGAAGGAAGCTTGACCGGAAAAAAAGATTTTTATCGCTCGGGGAGCATTCAAGAAAGAGCTGATGAATTCAATGAGCTAATTAAAAATCCCAGGATAAAGATGATCATGTCAACCATCGGGAGAATGAACTCCAATTCAATTCTTCCCTATATTGATTATGATGCCTTTAAAGCTAATCCTAAAATTATAATCGGCTATTCAGACGTTAGTGCTATTCTACTGGCAATCTATGCTCAAACTGGAATATCAACTTATTATGGGCCAGCCTTAGTGGCTTCTTTAGGAGAATTACCACCCTTTGTGGATGAAACCTATCAGTACTTAGAAGATATCATCATGAAGGATATGATTTTCCCCTATACTTATGAAACTCCGATATATTGGACGGATGAGAAGATCGACTGGGAGTCTCAGAGGAGACCGAAAAAAGAACGAGCCAATCAATTAGTAACCGTTTATGATGGGACAGTTCAGGGAAGATTAATTGGTGGAAACCTTAATACAATCCAAGGCATTTGGGGGAGCGAGTATATGCCTGAAATCAAAGAGGGTGATATATTATTTATCGAAGATAGTTTAAAAGATATTGCGACCATTGAAAGAAGCTTTTCATTTTTAAACGTCAATGGTATATTTGATAAAATTTCAGGAATTATACTTGGTAAACACGAACTATTTGATGATTTAAAAACAGGCAGAAAGCCCTATGAAGTCCTATTAGAAGTTTTAGACCAGCGCAAAATACCTTTTTGGCAGAGTTTGATTGTTGTCATACCCACCCCATGTTAACCTTACCAATCGGTGCAATGGTTGAATTAAATGCTAGTGACCAAAAACTATCCATTTTAAAAGAATGGTAGGATTTTGTTGTCTTTGCCAACTTATTTTTAGAACTAAGGAGGATATACAGATGGCTGAAAAACCATCTAGAAATGATTCGTTTCCTTGCTTTGCCAGACAACTTTTAATCCCACGTTGGTTTTTGATAACACTACTATTTTATGGTAGTATTATTCTTTGTAAAAACATTAAATTGAAAGACAATTGGAGTACTACATGATAGATCAAACAAAACAATTTTTAATGAATAAATATGGCATCTCGGACTTTCTTTTAACACTACACGATCAAGCTTTAGCTGATATCAAAGAGGAACTGGATACCTATGATGAAATCCGGGAATTCAATCAATTAAAGGTCTTAAATGCTTTCCATGAGGAACGGGTTAGCGATTCCATGTTTGGCACGAGTACAGGCTATGGCTACGGTGATCTGGGACGGGATAAATTAGATGAAGTTTATGCACGGATTTTTGGTTGTGAAGCAGCCTTGGTTCGACCTCATTTTGTGAGTGGTACCCATGCAATTGGTGCTGCTTTAATGGGAAACTTACGAGCTGGTGACACCCTGATGACCATTACGGGTCGTCCCTACGATACCCTTCACAATGTGATTGGAATCGGCGCTGAAAAAAACAATGGTTCCTTGATTGAAATCGGCGTCAACTATGTGGAAGTCGATCTGAAAGATGGCTTGCCTGATAAAGAGGCGATTGCTCAAAAACTAAAAGAGCATGACGTTAAGATGGTTCATATTCAACGTTCCACCGGTTACAGCTGGCGACCATCTATGAATCTTGAGATTATGGCTGATGTCATCGATTTCATAAAAACACAAAAGAGTGATATTATTATCTTTATAGATAACTGTTACGGTGAATTCATTGAGACCCTGGAACCCACTGAAATTGGGGCAGACTTGATGGCAGGATCCTTGATTAAAAACCCCGGTGGCTCCATTGCACCTGGCGGTGGATACATCGTGGGACGAAAAGACTTAGTGGAACAAGCAGCTTACCGCTTGACGGTACCAGGGATTGGTGGAGAGTGTGGCGCAAGCTTTGGTGTGAACCGTTTGATGTTCCAAGGTCTTTTCCTAGCCCCTCATATTTCCATGGAAGCGGTGAAGGCTGCGGTGTTTTGTGCCCGGCTTATGGAACTACTAGGTTATGTTGTAAAGCCTAGCTCCAAGGAGCGTCGGACCGATATCATTCAAGCCATCCGCTTTGACAAACCAGAGCCTCTCATTCGCTTTGTAAAAGGCATTCAATATGGAGCACCGGTGGATTCCTATGTGGAATGTGAGCCTTGGGATATGCCTGGCTATGATGACCCAGTGATCATGGCGTCCGGTTCCTTTGTTCAAGGTTCTTCCATTGAACTGTCCTGTGATGCACCCATCCGGGAACCTTATATTGCTTACCTGCAAGGAGGCATCACCTTTGATCATGCCAGAACAGGCATCCTCATCGCCGTAGCTAATACAATGAAACAGGAGTAAAAAATGGATCAATCGGGTATATTACCCCAAATATTATTTCTCGCCGTTCTAGTTCTTATCAATGGTTTTTTTGCTATGTCTGAAATTGCCATTGTATCTGCTAACCGCTTCAAAATTCACAATATGGTTGTGGAAGGGGATAAGCGAGCAGTGGCCTTAGAGCGCTTGATGGCTCAACCCTCAAATTTTTTAGCCACCATCCAGGTTGGAATCACCTTGGCTGGATTTCTAACCGCCGGTCAGGCGACGAAATCCTTTGAATCTAGGCTAGCACCAGTCTTTGAACGGTTTCCTACCTTAGTCCCTTATTCTGAACCCATTGCCTTTATCCTAATCACTTTAATCATGGCTTATTTTACCTTGGTTTTTGGCGAGCTTTTACCCAAGCGGATCGCTCTTCATAAACCAGAAGCCATCGCGATTATGGCTGCGGGTCCCGTTACCTTATTATCCAAACTCACTCGCCCTTTTGTCGTCTTTTTATCGGGCTCCACTACTCTTTTTGCGAAGATATTTGGAATTCACTCCGAAAATTATGAAGAAGAAATTTCCATTAGTGAAATCCGCGCCAAAATTGATGAAGGAAAAGAACGAGGTGTCATTAATCAAACGGAACGAGATATGTTGGACGGAATTTTTGAGTTTGATAATAAATTAGCTCGAGAAGTCATGACGCCAAGAACCGATGTGGTCATGGTGGATGTGGATGAAAAACCAGAAGTCATTGTTCGTATGCTGACCAATGGCCGTTATTCAAGAATTCCAGTTTACGAAGGAGATCCTGATAACATCATCGGGATGTTGGTCTTGAAAGATATTTACAGGGAATACGTGAATAAAGGCTCGATTCGGGACATTCGAAAATTGATGCGCAAAATTTTATTTGCACCGGAAACCAAGCACATCGATGATTTATTTACAGAAATGCAAACTAAGAGTCATCATCTTTGTATCTTGATTGATGAATATGGTGGTTTCTCTGGGATTGTGACTATTGAAGACTTACTGGAAGAAATTGTCGGCAACATCTTTGATGAGCATGATATTACCTTTACGGAAATTAATCGCATTGGTGCTAACACCTTCGTGGTGGATGGAATGGTCCCCATTGGCATGATGAATGATGATTTAAATTTAGACCTTGATAAAGAAAATGCCGATACCATTGGTGGCTACTTTATTGAAAAATTAGGACGGGTCCCTGAAAAAGGTGACATCGTGGATGACGAAGAAGTCATGATGGAAGTGTTACGGATTCGGAGACGACGAATTAAAGATTTAAAAATTATTGTCAAAGACATTAAACCGGATGAGCCGGATGAAGATGAACTCTAGGAAAGGGGAACCCTCATGATCGCAATTGCTTTAGTGAACTTAATTATGGGTGGATACTTTCTTTACGATGCCTTCGTCCGCTTATCAGCCAATCAAAGCCTCTTAATTTTCGATGAATACTTGGGTGGCTTTGGCCGCTATATTCCGATTGTCTTAGGGATTTCTATGATTATCAGCTCATTGATTCTTTTGATTAAAAAAAGTACCGGTATGCTATTTGTAGCTTATATTC
>JAAZGI010000113.1 GCA_012511315.1 Clostridium sp. | reverse complement strand
GTATACTCGACTATGGTATGAATCACTTGTCTTGACATCACCGCTCGTTTTGAGTCGCTGGTTAAAGCTGGATTCAATGAATGGATAATCCATGAAATAAGTTTCATATTCTCTCTCCTTTATAACTTAAAAAAACATTTAGTTTTTATATTTTAATAGACTTATAAAATAGTCTTTTTTTTGGGAACTTAGTCATTTTCTGAAAGTCAGTATCTGAAAGTTCTTTTCTAAACACTGTTACTTCCGATTTTCGATGACTGTTATGTTCCACAAGTACTCATTATACAATAAATAGCAACAAAACATCATTAAAACCGCTTCTTTTCCTGAGGGGTTACCCTAGTAAGGATACTAAAGGCACGAAATCAGACGAAAGTTTCTAAAAACTCTATTGCTTTAGTGGACTAAAGCAGAATAAAATTACTTACCTTGATAGTATGAAATCGGTTAAGAACTAAAATCCGATTAACATTGGGCTTCTTACGTGCTAGTCTTTTCTGCTCTGGCACCCATTTATTTTTCTCCCTGAAGCTGGAGATTCTTGCCCTGATCCTAGTCTTCTTTTAGGGATTCATCATAAACTCTCACCAAGATTCTAGCTCATGGGATTAGACAAAACAGCTAGCGTTTAAGAGATACCTTAAGCGCTAGCTGTTTTGTTTTAAATTACTATTTTATATGTTGACGTTTAATTTATAAAGACTTTGTTGTTTTGCCAGATTTCTTCAAGCTTTGAGAAGGTTTGAGTTACTGCTTCTCGCCTTTTGAGTCCTACTGAGATAATGATGGCATTGATGATGGACATGGGAGCAACTAAGGAGTCCACAAAGGAAGCCATATTACTTTGGGCAATTAGTGTTAAATCAGAAATTGCTGCCAATGGCGATAGGAGGGAATCAGTTACGCATAAAACCCGCGCCCCTCTGGCACGAGCAAATTTTAAGATTTCCACCGTCTTAATGGAATAACGGGGAAAACCAATGCCGATGATTACATCATCTGGTCCAAGATTAAGCATCTGCTCATAGATGTCACTCATTCCGTGTTGTAGAACCACCACTTTATTTAAGATTAAATTCAAATAAAAACCTAAAAACTCAGATAAAGCTGAGGAGCTGCGAAGACCAATAATGTATACTTTTTTGGCATCAACAATATTGTCAACAAAGCTATCAAAAGTTTTTTGATTCACTTTTTCCATTGTGGTTCGAATGTTCTCCATATCTGCCTTTAAGACGCTTTTTAAGGCGTTTTCTTCATCCACTAGGTCATTGGTCATTTCCAATCGTTGCACCGCTGTAAGCTTGGTTTTAACCAGTTCTTGAAGGGACTTTTGCAGTTCAGGATAACCATCATAACCAAGTTCAATGGCGAAGCGAACCACAGTTGATTCGGAAACACCAACGTTTTGTCCTAATTTTGCCGCCGTCATGAAGGCGGCTTTATCGTAATGCTTCAAGATGAAATCGGCGATTAGCTTTTGCCCTTTGGATAATCGAGTAAATTTAGACTGGATGATCC
>JAAZGI010000112.1 GCA_012511315.1 Clostridium sp. | reverse complement strand
GAACTCTATCAAACAGAACATGATCGAATTGTAACCCCTGAAATGGATAAATATGCCCACGAGGTGCTAACTGGGATACCAGAAATCGAAGGCGCCATTTTAAAAGGCGGATCTCCGACCTGTGGCATTAAAAACGTAAAAAAGTATCAAAGTACAAAAAAAGGTGCACATTCCACTAAAGGGGTAGGCAGATTTGCAGAGCATGTGTATCATTTCTTTCCCGATGCATCCATTGAAGAAGAAGGCCGCTTGACCAACCGTGGTATTAGAGAGCACTTTCTATTGAAACTTTTTACTAATCTGAGATTTGGAAAAATAAAGAATTCAGAGATGAAGGATTTAGTGGAGTTTCATGCTCGTCATAAATTTATCTTGATGACATATAGTCAAAAAGAGCTGAAAAATTTAGGCCGAATTGTTGCCAATCATGAGAAACTGTCCTTTGCCCAGGTCATAGAACAGTATCAAGAGCATTTGGCGATAGCCTTGGCAAATCCTCCAAGAATCAACAATTCAATCAATACCTTAATGCATTTATTAGGATACCTTTCAGACCATCTAATTGCAGAAGAAAAAGCCTTCGTTTTAGATAGTTTGACCAAGTTAAAGCAGGGTAAGGTCCATTTAAGTGTTCCAATCAACATACTTCGTGGCTATGCCATAAAATATAAACAGGATTATATTTTAAAACAATATATCTGGGAACCCTTCCCAGAAGCTTTGCTGGATATTAAAGATTCAGGTAAATAAAGGCATGTGTTGCCTGTTGTGATGAACTTGATTTTGCACATTGTGACAACCTATTATGAGGCAATAGGTTGAAAAGGCCATAAATAGGATGAAAAGGCCATAAATAGGATGAAAAGTCCATAAATTAGAAGCCAAGGGATAATGCGAACTTATTTCCTTGGCTTTTTGGGTGAGCAACATGAGTTTAATTCCACTGATGTGGCAGAATTTAAACGTTGCTTTAGGTTTAGCCTATAGTGAAACACTTAAGATTGCCTTGATTAGACTTGTCATATCTTGGTTGAAGAACTTGAAACTTGTTAAAACTTAGAACATGTTGAAACTTATAATCTGCTGGAATTTAAAACTTCTTGGAATGAAAAAAGATTGGATGTATTGAACCTCGATTGATTTTTTAAAATGGGAATTGAAAAGCTGACTAGCTTATAATGAAATGGATGAGTAGATCAGTGAATAAGTAGATCAGTAGATCAGTAGATTAGTAGATCAGTGAATAAGTAGATCAGTGAATAAGTGGATGAGAGGAGAGGCATTAATGGTCAGCGTTGTATTAATCGTCCTTGCTATTTTGGTGTTGGAATTATTGCTCGCCCGGTATCCCATTGCTGGATTAATAATCCCGATGGCTTCGATGTTTGGAGTGATTGTGGGAGGAATGATGCTGTTAGCACCTTCAGGTGGTGGTTGGCAGGATATAAAAAACCGAGAAGCGTTTCTATTATTTATAGTCCTAACGGCTGGCAGCTTTTTGATTTATTATCGAAAAAGAAGAAAAGAGCACCAAGAAGGCTATTTAAATAGTGAAAAGGCAGAAAAGGAAAGTAAATAAAGTGGTTTCGGGAAAAAAACAAGGGCACTCATTTTAGTTTGTAAAAGTCACTGAGATTATGGAGTTAAACATTTTGTTGGTGTATAATAAAAGAGAAATATGAACACAATCGCAAAAATGTAATTCTACCAACTACACAGGAGGAATTGATATGAGTAAAGCATTAGAACAATTTTTATCGGAGAATTTAAACGAACTAAAGTCAAAAGGACTTTATAACGTCATCAACATTCTAGACGGAGCCAACGGCCCAATGATCGAAATTGATGGGAAAGAGTTAATTAACCTTTCATCCAACAACTATCTAGGATACGCAACCCATGAACGTTTAATCAATGCAACCATTGAAGCGACTAAAAAATACGGTGCTGGTGCAGGAGCTGTTCGTACCATTAACGGAACACTTGCAATTCACCGCGAATTGGAAGAAAAGATTGCAGAATTCAAGCATACAGAAGCTGCGATTGCATTCCAGTCCGGATTTAACTGTAACATGGGAGCAATCTCAGCTGTTATGGATAAAAATGACGCGATCTTATCCGATGAATTAAACCATGCATCCATCATTGACGGATGCCGTTTATCAAGAGCTAAGATTATTCGCGTAAAGCACTCTGACATGGAAGACTTAAGAGCACAGGCTAAAGCAGCCAGAGACTCAGGACTTTACAAGAAAATCATGTACATCACTGATGGCGTATTCTCCATGGATGGAGACGTAGCTAAGCTACCTGAAATCATTGAAATCGCTAAAGAATTTGACCTCATCACCTATGTGGATGATGCTCACGGTTCAGGCGTTATGGGTAAGGGAGCAGGAACAGTTCACCACTTTGGATTGTCAAAGGAAGTTGACCTTCAGATGGGAACACTTTCTAAAGCAATTGGAGTTGTCGGTGGTTACGTTGCCGGAAGTAAGGACTTAATTGACTGGTTGAAAGTACGGGCCAGACCTTTCCTATTCTCCACTTCTTTAACACCAGGTGCAGCCGCTGCTGCCATGGAATCCATCACCATGCTTCAAGAATCAGACGTAGACTTTAATCGTCTATGGGACAACGGTCGCTACCTCAAGGCTGGCTTGGAAAAGTTAGGCTACAATATCGGCGAATCAGAGACACCAATTACACCTGTAATCATCGGAGACGAAAAGCTGACTCAGGAATTCTCAGCTAAGCTTTATGAAGAAGGCGTATACTGCAAATCCATCGTATTCCCAACAGTACCACTGGGAACAGGTCGTGTAAGAAACATGCCTACAGCAGCTCATACCAAGGAAATGTTAGATGATGCATTAGCAATTTATGAAAAAGTAGGAAAGGAATTAGGGATTCTTAAATAGAATCTTGAAATAGGATTGATAAAATGAAGAAAATTTTAGTAACGGGAGCTCTCGGTCAAATTGGAACCGAGCTAGTTCTCAAGTTAAGAGAAATCTATGGAACGGATCAAGTTATTGCCTCCGGCAGACGTCGTCATGAAGATAATATCGCATGCACAACGGGTCCTTTTGAAGTGTTAGATGTTTCAGACAAAGCACGCTGGAATGAAGTGTATGAGAAACATCAACCGGATACTTTGATTCATATGGCAGCTCTACTATCCGCCGTTGCGGAAGAAAGACCAAGCCAAGCTTGGGAAATTAACATGGGAGGATTGGTGAACGCTCTTGAATTAGCTCGGGAGCATAACCTTCAGTTCTTTACCCCATCTTCGATTGGCGCATTTGGTCCAAACACACCAAAAAATAATACACCACAAGATACAATCCAACGCCCTAATACCATGTATGGTGTAACCAAGGTTTCTGGCGAGCTCTTGTGTGATTATTACTACACGAAATTCGGCGTTGATACCCGTGGTGTACGTTTCCCTGGACTGATCTCCAACGTTGCCCTACCAGGTGGTGGCACAACAGACTATGCAGTAGACATTTACTATGAAGCATTAAAAAACAAGTCATACACCAGCTTTATTGCTGAAGGCACTCATATGGATATGATGTACATGCCGGACGCCGTTGATGCCATTATTCAATTGATGGAAGCGGACCCAGACAAGTTAATTCACCGCAATGCGTTTAACGTATCAGCGATGAGCTTTGCACCAGAAGATATTGCAGCTGAAATCAAAAAGCATATTCCTGAATTTGAGATGAAGTATGATGTAGACCCAGCTCGTCAAGCGATTGCTGACTCATGGCCAGATTCCATTGATGTTACAGCAGCCCGCGAAGAATGGGGATTCAATACAGAATACGATTTAGCTAAAATGACAGAAGACATGCTGGAGAAATTGAGAATCAAGTTAAACATAAAGGAATAATGGAGTGAAAGACCAGTTTTTTATAGTGAACGGAAATGTTTTGCCAGATATTTTTGGCAAAATTATCGAAGTCAAAACTTTGCTGGCCACAAAGAAGGTGAAAGACATCACCGAGGGAGTACGCAAGGTTGGGATTTCCCGAAGCGTTTTCTATAAGTATAAAGACAATGTCTTTCTCCTATCTGAAATGAGCCAAGGTCGCAAGGCCTCCATTTCAATTTTGATGGATCATAAGCCAGGCGTATTGTCAGGGGTGTTAGATCTCATGGCATTAAATCAGGCGAATATATTAACCATTAATCAAGGAGTACCCATCAACGATGCGGCGATGGTTACCTTGATTGTGGATATTTCAGAAATGCAACAAAACATCAAAGAACTCATCCAGAAATTATTGAAAGAAGAAAATGTAATCAAGGCTGAAATCATTGCGATGGAGTAGGCTATTATTGAGTGATATCTTTTTAGTTTAGCTTTAGCATTTTGGCATGAGGCTTGCGTGATGAAATAAATAAACGGAGCAGCTACCGGATGAACCGGCTACTGCTCCGTTTATTTTATTGAGTTTTAAACGTTTGATTATTTCCCGAATAGACCACCCAAGATATTGCCGAGTAGGCCGCCAGTTTCTTGCTGCTGAGATTCATCTTGCGGCAATCGCTTTAGAGCTTCAAAAAGGCTGCCACCGCTTTTTTCGTTC
>JAAZGI010000111.1 GCA_012511315.1 Clostridium sp. | reverse complement strand
TATCAATTCCTTAACTTAAAGAAAAACCTTGTGGAATTAGATCCTCAAGTATTTATGGTGAATTCAGAGCAAATAGACGTTACCGGTACGTTTGAAAAACAACTGTTTTCATAGTCAAGTAAATAAAATATAGAGAAAAGATTTTTAAGAAGGATTAGCAGAGGGTTTTTAAAACCCTCTTTCTTTTCTAAACATTGATAAAAAGTTGATTGTATAATATTATTAGAGAGTATGTACAACTATATGCAAGTTTGTAAACTGAGCCATGAGGCTTTTTAACTAAATCCAACAATCCGGAGGAATTAATATGATCGGATATACAACAGAAATTGGTAAAGTCCAATACTCGGATGACGTTGTAGCCAATATCATCGGAATGGCAACCATGGAATGCTATGGCGTCGTAGGCATGGCGGCCAAAAATACAGGCGACGAACTGTGGGAGCTGATCAGGGTTGAACACTTAAATAAGGGTGTCAAGGTCAGCCAAAAAAGTGGCGAGCTAAATATTGAAGTATTTGTTGTGGTAGAGTATGGCACGAAGATTTCGGTCATCGCCAACAACATCATTAAAAAAGTAAAGTACAACGTTGAGAATTTCACAGGTCTTAAGGTGACCGGAATTACCGTGAACATCGAAGGCGTAAGGTTCTAGGAGGTCGTATGAGTAACACGGTAATTAATGGACAACATTTTTTAAATATGCTTGTTCAGGCCAGCAATAAGCTGGAAGAAAATAAAGCTTACGTTGATTCCCTCAATGTTTTCCCTGTACCAGATGGAGACACGGGAACAAATATGAGCATGACATTACGGTCGGCGGTGGATTCCATTATGGAATCCAAGGAAACTTCAATGGGTAAGATGTCTCGGGATTTTGCCAAGGGAGCCTTAATGGGGGCCCGTGGAAACTCCGGTGTTATTTTATCCCAGATTTTTCGTGGTATTGCCAAAGGCTTTGAAGATAAAGATGAAGTTGGGGCAGAAGATTTTGCTGCGGCTCTTTTAGAGGGGTCTCATTCAGCTTATCGAGCTGTTATGCGTCCAACGGAAGGAACCATCCTAACCGTTATTCGTGTCGTTGGCGAGCGAGCTGTAGACATGGAGGCCAACACCATTGTGGATCTGTTGGGTCAAGTGAATCAAGTGGCCCAAGAAACCTTGGATCAAACCCCTGAAATGCTAGCACCCTTAAAGGAAGCTGGCGTAGTTGACTCAGGTGGCATGGGACTGGTTATTATATTCCAAGGAATGCTTGAAGCGCTTTTAGATGAGCGCAAGGCTACTTTGCGTCAAGACATCACTGCTTCAGGTAGTGTGGCTTCCACTGGAGCGGCTCAGGCACCAAGTGAAATTACCTTTGGCTACTGCACTGAATTTATCGTGGCCGGAGCAATTAATGATCCAAACTTTAAGGATTACTTGGAATCAAAAGGTGACTCCATTGTGTTTGTTACCATGGAAGATGTCACCAAAATTCATGTTCACACCGAAGATCCGGGTGAAGTGATGCAAGAAGCTCAAAAACACGGTGAACTATTAAAGATAAAAATTGAGAATATGCGGGAACAAAACCGTTCTTTGCATGATCATAAAGAGTCTGAGTTTGTATTAGAAAATCTAGACTCAGAAACTGAGTCTCCGGATCACGAGGCGAACCATGAACGAAAACGCTATGCCTTTATTGCAGTAGTGGCAGGGGATGGTTTAAAACAAATTTTTGAAGATTTAGGCTGCGATTATGTAATCGCCGGGGGTCAAACCATGAACCCCTCCACCCAGGATATTTTACAGGCAGTGGAAAAGGTAAATGCAGATGAGATCTTTATTCTGCCCAACAACAAGAATATTATCTTGAGTGCAAACCAGTGTTTGGAGTTGACAGAAGAAAGTGTTCACGTTATTCCAACCACTACCATACCCATGGGTATTAGCTGCTTAGCTGCTTTTAATCCAGAGCTAGATATCGATCAAAACTTAAGTCTGATGGAAGAGGCGCGATTAAGCGTTAGTTCAGCCCAGATTACCTTTGCCGTGCGAGACACGGAAATCGAAGGCAAACAAGTAAAGGCAGGCGATTATCTAGGGCTTTTGGAAAATAAAATTAAACTGGTAGAACGAGAAATTTATCCCATGGCGGAAAAACTCATTGAAATGATGGTTACGGAAGAGTCTTCCATTATTTCCGTTTACTATGGTGAAGAAACGGAAGAAGCCCAGGTAGAAGCTTTTGTGGAAAAACTGGAAGAAAAATATCCTGATTTTGATATTATAAGCTTTGCCGGTGGCCAACCCTTGTATTATTTAATCCTATCCGTGGAATAACAATGATGCCCGATGGGGATGAATAGATGAAACCGGGAATTCTCTTAGAGTTCCCGGTTTTCCTAAATGGAGATTAATAACGAATGCCCGGGGATAAGTGAAAAGATTAAGGACTAGGAAGGAGTGACAAGACCATGCAGTTAGAAGATGATATTCGGAGCCTGAAAGGGGTTGGTGATAAAACGGCCAGCCGCTTAAACAATGCCGGGATCAAAACCGTGATGGATTTAATCTTATATTTTCCGCGAGATTATGAGCGAATTGATGAAATTGATCCCTACGCTTTTTCGGCGGAAGAAAAATTTATGGCTCGAGCAGAATTTATTAGTGCCTCTCGACCCATGCGAACCCGCACTGGCAAAACCATGATCCATTTAAACTTTAACTCAATCCATGGTCCCATCCGAGCCACCTATTTTAATATGCCCTTTATGGCCAAGACCTTCCAAGCGGGCCAAATGGTCAACTTATACGGGAAATTTAAGCGCATGGGCGCCAATCTTGTGGTGACAAACCCTAAGTCTTTAAAAGATGAAGAGGCAGGAATTGGCGGAAATGGTGAAGAGGGTAACTTTATTGCCCGCTACCCTTTGCGGGAGAACTTAACGGAAGGTTTATTGCGCAAACTGATCAATCAGGTGTTAGGCCAGATTCGAATTGCTGAAAATCTACCCCCGGAAGTCTTAGCTACTTATCACTATCCCACCTTAGATGAAGCGATTCGGAGCATTCATAATCCCGATTCGGCTGGTTTTGAAAAAGCCTTGGAGCGTTTGAAATTTCAAGAGCTCTTTGCCTATTCCATGAAGATTCAAGCAGCTCGTGCCCTACGGGCTAAAGATGAATCAGGCATTGTTTTTAAAATGAGTCCTCGTTTGTTAGAGTTTAAAAAGGCTTTGCCTTACCAATTAACCGAAGCTCAATCTCGATCGATTCGTGAAATCCTCTTAGACCAAAAGCGACCCCAGCCTATGAATCGTCTGCTGCAAGGGGATGTGGGGTCTGGCAAAACCATTGTGGCTTTAACGGCTTTATTTAATGTGGTGGAGAATGATTTGCAAGGGGCTTTAATGGTGCCAACAGAGATTTTAGCTTCTCAACATTATAAGGATTTGCTGGATATTTTAGAGCCCTTTGGTATTGAAGTGCGATATTTGGTCGGCTCCTTAAAGGCTAAAGAAAAAGTGAAAGTTAAAGAAGCCATTGCCTCCGGTCGCCCCATGGTTGTGGTGGGTACCCATGCTCTTTTAGAAGAGGATGTGGAATTCCCCAATTTGGGTTTTGTGGTTACCGATGAGCAGCATCGCTTTGGCGTCAATCAGCGCCTGCGCTTGATTGGTAAAAATCGAGGGGTGGATGTATTGGTGATGAGTGCTACACCTATTCCGCGTACCTTGGCCCTCCACTTATATTCCGATTTAGAGCTGTCTGTGATTGATGAGCTACCGCCTGGAAGAAGTCCAGTGGTAACAAAAAGCTTTATGGGAGCCAGCCGAGACCGAGCATATAAGTTGGCAAAAACGCAAATTGAACAAGGCCGTCAAGTGTATGTGGTTTGTCCCTTAATTGAAGAAAACGAAGATTTAAAGTTGACATCAGTGGGCAAATTAACGGAAGAGCTGAAAAACGGAGTCTTTCAAAATGATCGTGTTGAAATGATTCATGGTCGCATGAAGGGCAAAGAAAAAGAAGCCATTATGAATGAGTTTAAAGCGGGAGCCATTGATGTTTTGGTTTCCACCACGGTGATTGAGGTGGGGGTCAATGTGCCCAATGCATCTTTAATGATTATTCAAAATGCTGAACGCTTTGGTTTATCGCAACTTCATCAACTGCGAGGTCGAGTGGGCCGAGGGGAGTGGCAATCCTACTGTTTGCTGATTGCAGATAGTCAAAGTGATACCACTAGAAAACGCCTGGAAATTATGACGTCAACCAACGACGGGTTTAAAATAGCAGAAGCAGACCTTAAGATGCGAGGAACTGGAGCCATCTTTGGCACCAATCAAAGTGGCGATTCGGGTTTAACCTTGGCGGATTTCATCGCTGACTATAAACTGTTTATGGAAGCCAGCAAATGGGCAAGCCAGGTATTTCAATCAACGGACCCAGCTCATTTAGAAATCAAACAAGAGATTTTAAAAAGATTAGACAAAAGTATGCATTTAATCTGTCTAAACTAGGAGGAAACCAAGATGAGAATTATTGCAGGCAAAGCACGGGGACGTAAAATAAAAGGTCCCATTAATGAAGGACGAGAAACAAAAACCGGTGAAGTCAAGGCGACCCGACCCACTCTAGATCGGGTCAAGGAAGCTATGTTTAATATCATCCAAAACAAGATTTATAATGCCCATGTCTTGGATGTGTTTGCTGGAACGGGATCCTTGGGTCTTGAAGCGGCATCTCGAGGTGCCCGAAGTGTTTATTTGGTGGATGCCTTTAAAGAGACCTATGACTTGTTGGTTGAAAATATTGAACACTTGGGGTTTAATAAAGAGTGTAGCTCCTATCTTTTAGATTACCGGGAGGCCTTGAAGCGTTTTGGCGCAAAGGGCGAGGTGTTTGACCTTATCTTTATTGATCCACCTTATCTAAATGAAATGATTCCCGTCGCCATTGAACTGGTTGACAAGCATCAAATGCTATCGCAAGATGGCGTCATTATCACCAAGGTCGACAGTCGCGAAACCATATTTGAAGGGCTAGGCGATTTAAAAGTGGTGGAAGAGCGACGCTATGGCAATACAACATTAGTATTTTATCAATACGAAAAGAAGGAATAATATGGTTCAAACAGCAGTTTATCCTGGATCCTTTGACCCCATTAGCCTGGGGCACTTGGATATTATAGAACGAGCATCAAAAATTTTCGATAAAGTAATCGTAGCCGTCTTGATCAATCCTGATAAGACAGGTTTTTTCCCCATTGAAGAACGAATTGAGATGATTCAGCTAGTAACTTCCCACCTACCTAACGTAGAGGTGAGAGGCTTTTCTGGTCTCACCGTCAACTTCTTGAAAGAAGTAGGGGCACGGGTTATAATTAGGGGACTCAGAGTAATTTCTGATTTTGACTTTGAACTCCAAATGGCCAATGCAAATCGAGCCATGGAACCTGAAATTGAAACCTTGATGATGATGACAAGTCCAGACTACTCTTATCTGTCTTCTTCTTTGGTGCGTCAGGTGATGCATTTTGGAGGCAAGCTGGAAGGCTTTGTTCCTGGGCCCATTATCGATCGGCTCAAGGAAAACTATTACAAATAATCACAAATCGATCGGGCAGGATCTAGCTTGAAACCCGGTTAATCTGAAATAAGGTGGAATACAATGGAATTTGAACGCAACGATATGAATAAAAACAAGATTGAACTAATCCGTTTAGTGGAAATTCTTCAAGATGAAATTGATCAATCTTCCAAAGTTCCCTTCTCCAACAAAGTGATGGTGAACCAGGACATAGTAACTGATATTATTAATGAAATTATTCAAAGCGTACCGGCTGATTTTAATACAGCTCAATACGTTATTGCCGAAAAAGAACGGATTTTAGAAGAAGCGAATGGGGAATACAATCGTATTCGGATGGAAGCAGAAGAAATTATGCACACTCAGGTTAATGAGCATACCATTGTTCGTGCAGCTGAGGATAAGGCCCGAAATATTGTTTCTAAGGGTCAAACAGAGGCGAAGAACATGCGCCTAGCAGCCAGAGACTACGCCCAGGGACTTTTAGCCGAACTGGAAGAAGAATTGCAACTGCGCTCAGATGATGCCATGGTTTCTTTTAAGAAAGACATGGAAGATTTTGTTGCTGGTTATCGTCAGTCCATTGATTCAACAACCCAAACCGTTCGGGAAAACATTCAAGAATTATCCAATATGAAATAAAAGGTTGGCTGGTGTCTGGTTAAAAGGCATCCAAGGGCCACAAAATAGTTACGTCTAAACCCGCAAGGCCTGCGGGTTTCTCGTGCTTGATTTCGAGATATGCCTTATTTTATTAGCATGCGAAAGAACCCGAGTGGCGGAGAAAGGAATTAAGTATGGATTTTAGTAAAAAAGCATTTCCCATTCGCCTGATTATCTTGGTGGTGGGCCTATTTCTTTATGCGGTGGGAATCAGCCTGACTATTCGAGCCAACATTGGCTATGCGCCTTGGGATGTGTTCCACGTTGGAATCAGTGGCTTGAGCGGATTAACCATTGGAACCGTGTCTATTTTAACTGGCGTGAGTATCGTGATTTTAAACGCCTTCTTTAAAGAAAAAATTGGGATAGGCACCATCGCCAATGCCGTTTTAATTGGCTTTATGATGGATTTAATCATGCCTTTTATTCCCCGAGGAACCAGTTACTTTGTGGGTGTTCCCATGCTTTTAGGTGGATTATTCATTATTGGTTTTGCCACTGTGTTTTATATAGCGGCTGGACTGGGCTCAGGCCCCCGTGATGGCTTAATGATTGTGCTAGTGAAACTAACAAAAAAAGATATCGCTTTGGTTCGAAATGCCATGGAGTTTACCGTGACAGTCTTAGGCTATTTTTTAGGCGGACAGGTTGGTTTAGGAACCCTACTGACCTTCTTATCCATTGGTTATTTTGTAAAGTTTGCCTTTAAAATTACAAAGTTTGACGTGAATGCCATTGAGCATGACTACCTGGATATGAATTTCTTGAAGGGTCTAATGAAAGCCGTAGAAAAAGTCTAGATCAAGTTAATTAGTAGATAGCCAATTTACCAAAATAAAAATCACCTGACACAGTTTAAATTGTCAGGTGATTTTTTAATGGATTTCAAATGCTTTATTTCTTATGAATCTCTTTTTGCTTTTTTAACCTTTTTTGCTTTTTTAACCTTTTTTGCTTTTTTAAGTTTTTTACTAGGTTCTAAACCCTTTATTCAATGATGAAAAGGATAGCTGGATTTTGGCGGTTTAGTTTAAGTTGTGACTCTTAGGCCATGGGTAAAGTCTGAGTTAGCCGGTAGGGAGGGTTGGAGGAGATGGTACAGGCGAGCGGCTTGAAGATCTGGTTTAAAATCCTTGGCGGGAACCTCGCGAGGGCTTTGGATGACTTGGATTTCTCGGGTTTTTCTCGTATTGGCTAAGAACTGCTGTCCCTTTTCATTTAAAGCGAGGATTCGAGTGTAGCTTGGTGTTTGCCTGCGCCTATCATCATAATCAAGCTCATCAAAACCCAAGGCAAGATGGAGGAGGAGTCTGCGAATTCGTGAATAGGTAAAGCGACGTGTTTTCACAGCCAGGGCAAAGTCGTGGAGGGACAGATGATTGAGTTGATCGGCTGCTTTAGCCATTCGAATGCCTAAACCATCTCTTGCTTCAGGTAAGTTTGTTAAAGCGTCTGGAAATAAACTAAGTCGATAGTGGATGATTCTCTTTAGTTTAGTTTCATCCAAGAGTAAATTTTCTTTTAAATCCTGAAAAGGAGCTTGGCAGGCCAAAGGCATGCCTAGGAGGGCTCGATCAAAGTCGTTTTCTTCCATGGACTGGCGTAGGGCTGTGGCTGAAGGGTGATTGTGCTCGAGCTTTGAGATGGATTGCCTCTCATGGTAACCCATGCCTTGGCGCTGGATGGTATGAAAATTAAGACTGAGTTTCTGGTTTAGAGCCGCCCTCACATATTCAATCGCTAAGATGTCATTGGGATTCGATAAAAGACTGGAGACATCTTTTTCTTGGCTTAAGTGATGAATGGCCTGGGCTCGAGCCGCTGGATAGGTGAGTCCCTTGGCTAATTCTTCACGAATTACAGCATCTAAGCTGCCGTGATCTTCCGCTAAAAGACGGGCAACTGTTACAATCTGATCCAAATCTCCGCTCTCAGAGCCGAAGCTAAGGGTTCCCTTTGGGTCGAGGCAGTGGGCGATTGAAGTTCCGCCGTGAGCAAAGAATTCTGCAGAGGAAGTGGCATAGATGGCGGGCAATTCCAATACCAAGTCACTACCACCGGCAATAGCCAGACGAGCTCGACTAAACTTATCGAGAATTGCTGGTGTGCCGCGCTGAACAAAGTGGCCGCTCATGATGCTGATAATGGTGTCAGGGCGCAAAGTACGGCGAATTTCATCGATTTGATGGGCATGGCCATTGTGGAAGGGATTGTATTCACTTATGATAAAAACAGTTCGCATACCGTTCATCTGTTCTATTCCTCCTTTTAGTCTGTTATTTTAAATTACTCGAAACCTTGATAATATGCAATCAAATAAGTTAAGATGTAGTATAGTAAAGACAATAGCGTATATTGAACGAAAACGGAAGAAAAGGAGATATTGCAAATGGATTTCATGACGAAGATGAAGAACCAAGCCAAGGCAGATCGTAAGACCATTGTTTTACCGGAAGGGTTTGAAGAAAGAAACCTCACAGCTGCGGCTCAAATTACGCAAGAAGGAATTGCTAATATTGTACTCTTAGGAAACGAAGAGGAAATCCGGAATAAAGCCGCTGAGCTTTCTTTGGACATATCGAAATGTGAAATGATTGACCCGATTAAGGGAGAACATTTCGAAGAGTATGCCAATACTTTTTATGAACTAAGAAAGAAGAAGGGTGTCACACCGGAACAAGCCAAGGAGATTATGAAAGACCCCATGTACTATGGAACCATGATGGTTAAAATGGATGCGGTGGACGGCATGGTTGCCGGCGCGCTTCATACCACAGGTGATTTACTAAGGCCTGGTCTTCAGATCGTTAAAACCTCACCAGGTACCTCCGTTGTGTCATCGTTCTTTATCATGGAAACCAATACTCAGTTAGGAGATCATGGTACTCTCTTATTTGCAGATTGCGCGGTTAATCCCATGCCTGATGAAGATCAATTGGCATCCATAGCCATCTCAACAGCTGAAACTGCCAAGCACCTCATGGGCTTTGACCCAAAAGTAGCAATGCTGTCCTTCTCCACCAAGGGATCAGCTCAGCACGACGTGGTCACCAAGGTTCAAAATGCCGTTAAAAAGGCTAATGAACAACGCCCTGATTTAAAAATTGATGGTGAGCTTCAAGCCGATGCTGCTTTGGTAGCCAGTGTAGCGGCTCAAAAGGCACCTGGTTCAGACGTAGCAGGACAGGCCAATGTTTTAGTCTTCCCAGACCTTCAGTCTGGTAACATTGGATATAAATTGGTGCAGCGCTTTGCTGGAGCCGATGCCATCGGACCAATCTGCCAAGGGTTTGCAAAACCAATCAATGATTTATCCAGAGGTTGTAGTGCTGAAGACATTGTGAATGTAGTGGCTGTCACTGGGGTTCAAGCTCAAAATAATTAAACAAAACAAATAAGTTAAAAGCAATAGACAAACAGCTGTAAAGCGGATATCATTTTACTTTCGGCCTTTAAATGGCTCAAGCAAAAGTTTAAAGAACAAAAAATGAAGTTTCTAGGTTTGATTATAGATGTCTCTAAGAATTAAAAGAGAAATCTTAATGTAATTTAAGATGAAGTCGCTAGGAATGTTTAGAGAAGTAAAGGATAAAAACGTTGTTAAATCAATAAAGAGTACCTTTTAAAAAATAAAAAACAAAAACAAAAACAAAAATAAAAATAAAAAAATAAAGAAAGAATAGGGGTAAAAAAATGAAAGTATTAGTTATTAACGCCGGTTCATCCTCATTGAAGTATCAGCTCTATGACATGAGCAACGAATCCGTATTGGCCAAGGGCTTGGTTGAACGGATTGGAATTGAAGGGTCCATTCTATCCCATCGTCCAGAGGGAAAAGACAAGTATGTTGTGCGCACAGAAATGCCTGATCATAAGGTTGCCATTGGTTTGGTTCTTGAAGCGTTAGTAGACGATGAAGTTGGGGTTATCAAAAGTGTTGATGAAATCTCAGCCGTTGGTCACAGAATCGTTCATGGCGGAGAAAAATACTCCAAATCCGTACTGCTCGACGATGCTCTTATGGAAGAACTAAAAGAAGTTTCTAAACTAGCGCCACTTCACAACCCACCAGCATTAATTGGAATTCGGGCTTGTCGTGATTTGATGCCAAACACTCCAATGACTGCAGTGTTTGACACATCCTTCCACCAGACCATGGAGCCAACAGCATACATGTATGCCCTACCATATGAACTCTATGAGTCAGACAAGATTCGTCGCTATGGATTCCACGGTACCAGCCATAAATATGTAGCCAACCGGGCAGCTGAAATGCTAAACCGTGATGTGACAAACATGAAGATTGTTACCTGCCATTTAGGAAATGGATCTTCCATTACAGCAGTTAAGCATGGTAAGGCCATTGATACCTCCATGGGCTTCACGCCGCTAGCAGGTCTTATGATGGGAACAAGAACGGGTGATCTTGACCCAGCGATTGTAACCTACCTCATGGCAGAAAAAGGTTGGGACGCTAAGGCTGTGGACAATCTACTCAACAAAAAGTCAGGCGTGCTTGGAATCTCTGGCGTTTCATCAGACTTCCGTGACCTTGAAAAGGCAGCAGGAGAAGGCAACAAACGTGCTCAATTAGCTTTAGACATGTTCTACTACAGAGTTAAAAAGTACATTGGTGCCTACGCAGCAGCCATGGGTGGCGTTGATGCCATTGTCTTTACAGCAGGTCTTGGCGAAAACTCACCAGATGCACGGGAAGAAATCTTAAAGGGCTTAGACTTCTTAGGTTTTGAAGTTGATCTTGAAAAAGACAATGTGAGAGGCAAAGAAACCATCTTCTCTTCCGATAGCTCAAGAGTTAAATTAATGGTTATCCCAACCAATGAAGAGCTGATGATTGCTAAAGATACCAAAGAGTTAGTTCACGAAATGAATCAGTAAGCTAAAAAACAGTTAAATACATAGACCAAAGACCTGTACTTAAAATGAGACAGGTCTTTGGTCTTGAAAAAATCTGAAAGGCTAAAAAGGCTTTTAAACATCAGAAGAACTCAGCTCGGTTGGCTAATAGCCAATCGGAAGAGTGCTTATTGGGTGGCAGTAATTGGTGTTAGACTTTTTTAAGTGGCTTTCCTAGAGGGTTTTACCATGGGCCAATAAACCCTTTTTAAAAGAATGGCTGACTGCTTTAAACACTGCTGAAAGCGGGCTTTATTTCTAGGGGATTAAGATCAAAATAATATTGACACCAACCTGAAATATTGATATGATTAGTGTTGTTCGTAAAAGGAACTCTTTTTTATACTCAAAACCGAAAAGGGGAATGATATGATCATCTCAGTTGCCGACTCAATGAAGCGGGCCGTTTTAAGAGAATTAGATTTTTCATTTGAAGTCCCGGAAATTGAGTCATTAAAAAAGGAAGGGATTACCTTCACCCAGCCAGTCCAAGTGGAAGGAACTGTTACGACAGATTCTGGAAAAATGGAATTGGATGTTAACCTTAAAACCGAAGTCCAGCAGGTTTGTAGCCGATGCTTGGATGAATTCAGAGAAGAACTCAATGTTTCTCTCGATGAGGTTTGGGCCAAGAAGGTTTCGGATGACGATATGGATACACTATTGTTATCTGAAGGGGACACCGTTGATCTAACGGACCTCCTCACAAAAAGTATAATATCCAGTCTGCCGATACAACCCATATGCAAGGAAGATTGCCAGGGATTGTGTCAGAATTGCGGGGCCAATCTCAATCGAGAAACCTGTGACTGTGATAAGGAACAGGTGGACGAACGGTTCGCCGCATTAAAGGATTTATTCAAGGAGGTGTAGAAATGGCAAATCCAAAAAGAAAAACTTCTAAGGGAAGAAGAGACAGAAGAAGAGCTCAGACTTTCACCTTAGCCGCACCGAGCATCGTTGAGTGCCCAAATTGCCACGACATGAAGCTCTCACATAGAGTTTGTAAGAATTGTGGACATTACGACGGCGAAGCAATCATTGCTAAAGTCGATGCAGAGTAATTTTATAAGTTAGATCAGAGCACATGTTCCCATGTGTTCTTTTTCTTTTTTTTGAAAAACAGCCGGTAAGCTGAACCGGTGTGATAAAATATAGGCACCAAGGCAAAGGAGGATCAGATTTTGAAATTTGCTGTAGATGGAATGGGTGGTGACCACGCCCCTTTAGAAGTGGTCAAAGGCTGTGTGGATGCAGTAGCGGAACTGGGTGTTGAAATCACCATTACAGGACCGGCAGATCGCATTGAAGCCGAACTAGCCAAGTATGATTACGACCAGACGAAAATTTCTGTTTTAAATACTACTGAAGTGGTGGATTCTGATGAAGCACCGGTCCAAGCGATTCGGCGTAAGAAAGACTCATCCCTGCGTCGGGCCATTGAGCTCGTTAAAGAAGGCGATTGTGATGGCATCATTTCAGCTGGCTCCACGGGAGCTCTTTTAGCTGGAGGTTTGTTTATTATTGGACGAATCAAAGGAATTCATCGCCCGGCCTTAGCCCCTCTAATTCCAGGTGCCAATGGTCGCTTTATGATTATTGATGTAGGTGCTAATACTGACTGTAAACCGGAGCAACTGCACCAATTTGCCCATATGGGTCGAGTATATTTTGAAGACATCTTAGGTTTTATTAAACCCAAGATTGGTCTTGTCAATATTGGAGCGGAAGCGGAAAAAGGCAATGAACTGACCAAGGCAACCTATGAGCTTTTAGTAGCAGATAAAGGACTAAACTTTGTGGGTAATGTGGAGCCAAGGGATTCAATTACCGGTGATGTTCAAGTGTTAGTTTGTGATGGATTTGTCGGCAACACCATTTTAAAAACCTTTGAAGGGACCGTTAAGACCATGATGGAATTAATTAAAGCATCCCTTATGAAAACCACCCAAGGTAAAATTGGCGGTTTACTGATTAAATCATCCCTAAAAGAAATGATGAAAGCTTATGATTATCGGGAAACCGGCGGATCGGCCTTTTTAGGTTTAAATGGGATTGTGGTGAAGGCCCATGGCTCATCCGATGCCCTAGCCTTTAAAAATGCAATCAAGCAAGCAGCTCGAGTGGCAGAATCTGGTTTTATCGACCACTTTAAAGCGGAAATCGAAAAGAACTAGTTGCACACTTAAAGTGGGTGGCTTATGATACAATTAATAACACATAAATAGATCGAAAGACGGAGGTAAGTTATGGTATTAGATAAAATCAGAGAAATCATCTCAGATAAACTAGGAATTAAAGAAGACGAAATTACAATGGAGAGCACCTTTGAAGACTTAGGCGCAGACTCTCTTGATATTGTAGAATTTATTATGGCCATTGAGGATGAATATGATATCCAAGTAGCTGACGAAGAAGTTGAAAAAGTTGAAACCGTTGGCGATGTGGTTGAATATATTGAAACCCTAGTAGATGACGAATAAAACAGATTAAGCAAATAAAAGGTCCTAAGAAAACCAGAATTTATACGAAAAATAAAATTTAATAAGAAAATTAGTTGATAATCCAAGCTGCATCCGACAGGGTGCAGCTTTTTTGGTATAATAAAAGATGGACCATAAAATTTTATTATGGTGGTGTGAAGTGGATCTTGGGAGTGTATTCCTGAACCTGGCATCAGTGTCTGGCTGAGGAATGGACTCATGACAAAGGAGTTGCCATGAAACTAAAAGAATTAAATCGAGAATTTCAAGATGAAGGCTTATTAAAACTGGCTTTAACCCATTCTTCCTATGCCAATCAGCATCAAGGAATGGAAAGCAATGAAAAACTAGAATTTTTGGGAGATGCTATTCTTCAGCTGGTCATCACGAGGTTTCTCTATGCCCATGGCCAGGGGCGAGGCGAAGGGGAGCTTACGAAAATCAGAGCCATGATCGTTTGTGAGCCCTCTCTATACGAAGTGGCTCTTAAATGGAATCTAGGTCATCATATTCTGATTTCCCATGGGGAAGAAGCAACGGGGGGCAGGGTACGACAATCCCTTTTGGCTGATGCCGTGGAGGCTATAATTGCTGCACTTTACTTGGACCAAGGGTTGGAGGCGGCTGATGAGTTGGTATTGACTTTTTTTGATGACATCATCCAGCGCGCCTTAAACCATGAAATTATCTTGGATTATAAAACCCGACTTCAAGAGCTTTTGCAAGAATCTGGTGAAATTACCATTCGTTATGAATTGGAACGCTTTGAGGGGCCACCCCATCGGCGGAAGTTTTTTACCAAAGTATCAGTGGATGAAATTACCATGGGACGTGGGTCCGGCATGAGTAAAAAAGAGGCAGAACAGGAAGCGGCAAAAAATGCCTTGTCAAAGCTCGTTACTCAACGAGTGGATCGAGGGGAGAAGACATCTTGAAGCATTACATCATTCCAATTTTTATATCCCATTTAGGTTGTCCTCACACCTGTGTTTTTTGTAATCAATCCAAAATTACGGCTGTGGCCAAAGAAGCCAGCTCTATGATTGAGGGTCAAGGGGTGTTAGCGACTGCCTATGACTATTTAAAAACCATTCCCGATCAAGATCGGGTAGTGGAGCTATCATTTTTTGGCGGCACTTTTACCGCCATTGAGACGTCACGCCAAATCGAACTACTTGAGGCGGCCAAAGAGTTAAAAGAGGCCGGACTGATTCAACATATTCGCTGCTCGACGCGACCTGATTTTATCGATGAGACCATTTTAAAAAGGTGCCAGGCCTATGGCATGGACATTATTGAACTTGGCGTTCAGAGCTTAGATCCCACTGTTTTAAAGGCAGCGGGTCGAGGTCATGATGATTGCTCTGTGGCCAAAGCTTCCCAATTAATTCGTGATTTTGGCATGAGTCTCGGCCATCAGATTATGCCGGGTCTGCCCGGGGCGGATCCAGCCAGTGATCGAGGGACGGCGCGAGCTAGTATTGCGATGAAGCCGGATTTTGTTCGAATCTATCCCACTTTGGTGGTAGCTGCGACTCCCTTGGCTGAGATGTATGAGCGGGGGGACTATCGCTCTTATAGCCTTGATGAGGCCGTGACCTTAAGCGGTGAATTAATGAGTCTTTATGAACAGGCGGGTATAGAAATTATCCGAGTTGGATTACAAGCCACAGCAGAGATTGCGCCGGGGGCTGACCTCATTGCTGGGCCTTATCACCCAGCCTTTCGTGAGCTGGTTTTGTCCCACCGGCTAAATGGTCGAATCAAAGAACTACTGGAAGAAAAAAAGCAGCTAGAGCTTTGGATTAACCCCAGGGATTTATCGGTGCTCTATGCCGATAAAAAACGCTTTTTTAAGGCTCAAGAAGACCACTTGACGGTGATCCAAAGTGATGCAGTAGCTCGTGGCCAGTTACTCATAAGGAGGGAGGGAGACCTCGATATGACATTATGTATTTAAAAAATTTATCCATTCGGGGCTTTAAGAGCTTTGCCGATAAAACCGAGCTGGATTTTAAAACCGGTATTACGGCTGTTGTGGGACCCAATGGCTCAGGAAAATCAAATATTTCAGATGCAGTTCGTTGGGTACTAGGAGAGCAGAGTGTCAAGCAGTTGCGGGGCGGAAAAATGGAAGATGTTATTTTTGCCGGCACTCAGTTTCGCCGACCGGTGGGACAAGCTAGCGTATCCTTGACCCTAGACAATACCTGTCAGACCTTAGACGTGCCTTATAATGAGGTCACGGTGACCAGACGGCTGTATCGCTCTGGGGAGTCCGAGTATCTGATGAACAACAATGTGGTGCGTCTGCGGGACATCCATGAGCTGTTTATGGACACTGGAATTGGTCGGGAAGGTTACTCCATGATTGGCCAAGGGAAAATTGATGCCATCTTATCAGGCAAGCCAGAAGATCGCCGCGGCTTAGTGGAAGAGGCCGCTGGAATTACCAAATATAAGTCGCGCAAACAAGAAGGCGAAAAGAAGCTGAAGAACGCTGACGATAACTTGGTGCGGGTAGAAGATATACTCTCCACCTATGAAGAACGCATTGGCCCTTTAAAAGCTGACAAGGAAAAAGCTGAAATCTTTATTGATTTGTCGGCTGAACTAAAAGATTTACAGGTATCGGTTATTTTACAGGAACTAACGGAGCTGGAGGAAAAAAATGCTGATTTTATCACGAATCACCAGCAGCTAACTAAGGACTATGAAACGGCTCAAAATCACAAAAGGGAAGTTGAATCAGCCTACGAAAAAATGTCCGAGGACTTGGACCGCTTATCTGAGAAGAAAGCCCAGACAAGAGAAGCTTTTTATGAAAACAAAGGCCAGGCGGATCAGTTAGCTTCACAGATTGCTCTTTTAAAAGAAAAAGAACGAAGCTTATCTGAACGGATAACCCAAGCTCGCTCCACTCAAGCGGAAGTGATGGGGCAGTTAACCGAGCACAATCAACGCTTAGAAGAAGAATGTGTGCGACAACAAGCAGTGGCTGAGAAGGCTAGTCAGGCTCAGAGAAGCTATGAGGCTCAACTGGCTGAAATCAAAGAGCTGGATCGGGCCCTGGCTGAAAGTGAAGCTGAGAGCCGAGATTTAAAGGCGAAAGAAGAAGCTTTGCGCGAAAAGAGTCGCAAGCTGGATGCTGAGCTGTCGCAAAGGGAAGTGGCCTTAACGGTCCTACTTACAAAGCAGGACAGCTTAAAGGATCTGAATAGTAACTATGAAGCCTCCTTAGAGCTGAATCGCCAAGGACTTAGTCAACTAAAAGGGGAGCTCACCAAGGCTTTAGAAAAAAAGGCGGACTTGAAAGAGCGGTTGGAAAAAGTGGACGGTCAAGTTCAAGGCTATCAAGAAGAGACAGCAAAGCTGGCCTCAGAGTTAGAAGACCTTCGCCGCAAGGTACGTGATGCGGAAGGTCGCCAAGTGTTTTTAAAGAATTTAGAAGATTCTTTGGAAGGGTATGCTAAAAGTGTGCGAGATCTTTTTGGCTACTTAAAGCGGACCAAATCCCCTCATCTAGACCAGGCTGTTGTCTTGGGTGATGTAATTGAAACCCAGGCTGAATATTCAGTTGCCATTGAATCAGCTTTGGGTGGCTATATCGGAAATATTATTACAGCAACAGATGACCAGGCTAAAGCCTTGATTGAAATCTTAAAAAAGAACAAGCTAGGTCGTTGCACCTTTTTGCCACGCAATGTGATTAAGGCTAGTCGGATTCGCATGCCAGTCTTTAAAAAAGTTCAGGTTCTAGGCTTTGCCTCAGATTTAGTGGAAACAGACTCGGCTTATCGGGAAATCATTGACAGCGTGTTGGCTCGAACCATCATTGTCAAAAATATGGATGATGCTGTGGTAGCAGCTCGAGAATCAGGTCACCGGATTAAAATTGTGACCTTGGCGGGAGATATAATCTTAGGCGGTGGCGCCATGACGGGGGGGAGCCGCCGGGGTCAATCCTCTGGGGTAGTTTCAAGGAAATCTGAAATCCAGACTTTGGCTGACACTATTCAAGAAGGCCGAATCAGTTATACCAAACAAAAAGCGGACTATGATGAGCTCAGGATTAAACTCGATGAAAGGCGCCACCATCACTTGGAACTGTCGGATAAAATGCGAACTTGGGAGCTAGAAGAAACTCGGCTCAAGGAACGCATCGATGCATTTTCAAGGGAAGTGAATCGAATTAAAGAGCTGATGGGGGCCCAATCGGATACGGGGGACTCCTTAGCCGAGCAAGTCAAAGAAGCCAAGGAAAATCTTCAAATGGCCCAAGAAGCTATTGCGGGAGGTCAGCGAAAACTTGTTGACACCCAGGGGGCCATGAATTCCTTGCGGGAGCGCAGACGAGAACTGTTTCGTTTAAGCGATGGCAAAAAAGAAGCGCTGGCTGACCAAAGGGTTTTAGTAACTCGCTGGGAAACAGATCTTGCAACCCTGGGTCAAGAGATTGAGCGAATCCAAGCTCAGATCGAGCACTTTAATGATCGGCTGCTCCTTTTAAAAGGTGAGTTAAAAACAGGTGATGACCAACGAGCAGATTATAAGAGGGAGTGGCAAGATCAAGAGACCCGCCAACAAAGACATCAAGCAGAAATGGATATCTTGGATGAGGCTTTGGATGAACAGGACAGGCGAGAAGTGGAGATTAGAGCCCAGATGAAGGAAGCTTCCGGTCGTTTAGATACGGTACGGGAAGAATTTTATCGCTTAGAAAAAGAGCTTTATAAAGCGGCTATGAATTTAGAAAAATATGAGACGGAGCAAAAGCGTTTCCTTGAAAAACTCAATGATGATTTGGATTTATCCCTAGCAGAAGCTCGAGATTTAGCCAAACCTTTGGAATCAAAAGCAGCTTCTAAACGACGGATCTCTGAAATTAAAGGCAAGATCACAAATCTTGGCCATGTTAATTTAGCAGCCATTGAGGAATACGCTAAGGTATCAGAGCATTATGAGTTTTTATCGGGTCAACGCAATGATTTACTTCGGTCCAAGGAAGAGCTGGAAAAGTTAATTTTTGAGGTAACCAGTAAAATGAGAACCTTATTTCGAGAAAACTTTGTGATCCTTTCAAAAAACTTTAAAGATACCTTCCGGCAACTCTTTGACGGTGGTACCGCCGAATTGATTCTTTCAGATGGGGATGTGCTGACTGGCAGCATTGATATTAATGTCCAGCCACCCGGTAAGAAGCTGCAAAATATTAATTTGCTATCCGGTGGTGAAAAGGTCCTATCGGCTATCGCCTTAACCTTTGCTATTCTCAGAATGAAACCATCGCCCTTTTGCTTTCTAGATGAAATCGAAGCGGCACTGGATGATGCCAACGTGTATCGTTATGCAAACTTTATAAAAGAGTTTGCCAAGGAAACTCAATTTATACTTATTACTCATCGCAAGGGCACCATGGAAGTGGCCAACACGTTGTATGGTGTTACGATGGAAGAAAAAGGGATCTCCAAGATCGTTTCTGTGGATCTTGATCAATCACAAGAGGAGGCAATATAATGGCAGGATTTTTTGATAAATTAAAAAAGGGGTTAGAAAAAACCCGGAATAGTTTTACGGATCGGATTAATGAAGTCTTTCAGGTGGCGGTTTATATTGATGACGATATGTATGATGATCTGGAAGAGGCTTTAATTACCTCTGACGTTGGGGCACGTACGGCGGACGAAATCATTGAACGCTTGCGGGAGAAGATTCGAACCGAGAAAATTAGTCGGGTGGCCAATGTAAAACCGGCCTTGGCTGAAGTCATTGCTGAATATATGAAGCAAGACACGGTGGAACCCCTTCAATATCCTATAATCATGCTGGTCATCGGTGTTAATGGTGTGGGTAAAACCACCTCCATTGGAAAACTGGCTTATCGGTTCAAACAAGATGGTAAGAAAGTCATTGTGGCGGCGGGGGATACCTTCCGCGCAGCAGCCATTGATCAATTGGATGTTTGGGCTCAGCGGGCGGGGGTGGATATCATCCGTCGTCAAGAAGGCTCAGACCCTGCAGCCACCGTGTTTGACTCCCTATCGGCAGCGAAAGCTAGAGGGGCTGATGTTCTGTTAATTGATACAGCAGGGCGGCTTCATAACAAGAAGAACCTCATGATGGAGTTAGAAAAAATCAACCGAATCATTGATCGAGAATATCCAACAGCCAATAAAATGTCTCTTTTAGTATTAGACGCTACCACGGGACAAAATGCCATTAATCAGGCCCAAGAATTCCAAACGGTGGTTAACATTGATGGCATCATCTTAACCAAACTAGATGGTACGGCCAAAGGTGGTGTGGTTTTATCCATTAGTCAGACCTTAGGGGTTCCTGTACGCTACATTGGTGTGGGTGAAGGCATTGATGATATGCAGGAATTTAATGCGAAAGACTTTGGTAATCTACTCCTTGATTCGGAGTTGGACTTAGAGCAATATGAGCATGAGGTTGAAGAATAAGAGGCTTTAGAGCTGATCAAGTTATACGAGGTACTGTATTGGCCCTAAACCTAGATAAGCACGGAATGAAATAAGCACGAAGTCAAGATAAGCACGAAACTAAGGTAAGCACGAAACTAAGGTAAGCACGAAAC
>JAAZGI010000110.1 GCA_012511315.1 Clostridium sp. | reverse complement strand
GTTCTATTTTACGGTTCTATTTTACGGTTCTATTTCACTATTTTTTACAATTCTAGGATAAACTAACTCTTCTTATCTTCTCGTCTCTGCTTCCCCTGTTAAGTTCCTTCGGATTATGGAAGGATTCCCTCTGCTTTTGTTCATGACTTTCATTAATATTTCCGCTAATTCACTAAATAAAAAAGGAACCTGTCTTTTCATTTTGAAGGAAGGTCCCTTTTTTGTGCTGTTAAATCGCGTTTTTTTCAAGTTCTTTTAAGTTTCTTAACAAAACCCGGCGATCGTGTTCTTCTTCATCTAGCTTTGAGAACCAAGCCTCATAAAAATCCAGTAAAAGACCAGCTGTTGAACGTTGTGCCAATGCAATAAGTGGCTTAGCCATAAAGAGGAATGCTTCTTCCTGATTAGGAATCTTTTTCGCTTCTTCATAAATCGCATTGGTCCTCTTAGCATTTTCCGAAATATACATTTCAAACCTTGGGTAGCGAATAATCCCTTTATTAACGGTGAAATCAAGAGTATCCCAGGAATGCTCCAAAATCCAGACTTCATAATCCCGATGGGATTCCAGTAGCCTATTGTTAATGTGCTGCGGTACTGTCATATCTTGGCTTAAGTGACAAACAACCCCAGTATAAAAAAGTGCTCGAGTTTGATTGTCTTTTTGTGCATAATACATCATTTTATTTCGGTATCTTGTAGCTTCCGTTAGAGAATCAGAAAAGCCATACAATCCTTTTTCTTGCTCATGGTGGTAGAAATGATTGATGCTCTTGAAATCTTGATCAATCCATGTAGCTCCTTCATTTAACGGCCGAATATAATCACGATAAAAATCTGCTGCTTCGTAATATCCTTCATTTTCTAATATGTGAACCGCTTTTATATTAATATAACGGTGCATTAGGCAGGAGGTTTTAAATGCAAACTTTTTAAACGGATTCGCTAACTTCATAGCGTTTGTAGCTAAGGTGCCAAATATTTTTTCAGTTCTGCTGGCTCTATGTCGATATTTTGAATCGATTCTGCTTACAATATTTTCCATTTATTTCACTTCCAAAAATTCATTAATTATATGGAAAAAACCATTCCCATATAACCATTATACGCTTTTATGAGAACATTTATCAATTAATCGAAAATATTACAAATCCTTTACCTGGGATTTATAAATAGTAAAGCTCCTTCGGTTTCCACCAAAAGAGCGTTTTTTAAAATTATTGATCTTCTTTTGAAATAAAGCGTCTCACGGAAGCTGGTATTTTCTTGTGCAAGCCGGGACGGATCGAGTTTAACTCGGCTTGTGATATCCCACCAACCAAAACCAGGGTGGTTCCATAAACCAATACACCGATAATGATTAAAACAAGTAAGAGCATTCCGTTTTCCATCCGCCCTGAAGCCGCCGGTAAAATCTGTTGCATTCCCAATAGGGACGCTCCCATCACAAGGGAAGCAAAGACTGGACGCTTGGCAATGGTAAATTGATGCATTGGTAGCTTGACATGACGCATAATTAAATATCCATTTAAGGACAGTGTAACGACACTTTGGATATAGCTTGAAATGACAGCTCCCTGACCTCTAATCTGCGGCATCGCTACCAAGAGATAGTTTGCCGTGATTTTAACCGCGATCCCTAACAGTAGTGGAATTAGTGCTTTGCGATGAAGGCCTAAAGCTTGCAACAGTACCGTCTGCATTAATGTCATGCCTTGAATAATAATAACAAAAGAACCTAAAGCTATTAAAGCCCCCCGGCCTGGATCACCATCAAACATAGCAATATTGGCCACACTGGCAACGGTAAATAAGCCCACAGCCGATGGTACCGCCAAAATATAGTTAATTTTCATAGCCATACGATATTTTCGCCGAACTTCCTCGTAGTCTCCTAGGCTAGAAGCTCTAGCTAAAGAAGGAAAAAGTGACGTTGTTAGAGCTACTAAAATAGTTAATGGTACTGCAATGATGGTTTTGTAACTGGCTAAATGAGAGTAGGTAACATTGGCACCACCAGTGGTTAAGCCGGACACAACCAAACGACTTTTAACATTGACCAAGTCAATGATGTGTCCAAACTGGGTGGCTGCCGTTCCGATGGCCAATGGAATGGTGTAGGCCATTAGTTCACGAATCACCTGTCGCTCAGAGCCATCCTCGCTGCGATCGCCTTCTTCTGAACTAGCTGTTCGACGATACTGAATGGATAGATAAATTGCTGCTACTATGGCACCAGCCAAGGTACCAGAAGCTGCTCCAGCTACACCATAACGAGCTCCAAAGCGAATAAAGTACAAGGCAAAGGCTAAGGAAACAATGACATTAACAAACTGTTCCCAAATCTGACTCACTGCCTTCATAGACAACTTCCGCCGTCCCTGGAAATACCCTCGATAAGCACTAGTCGCTGATGTCACAGCAATGGCCGGTGCTAAAATCCTCAATGCGCCTACACTTGCCGGTGCTCCGGAAATTTTAGCTAGCCATGGGGCTGCTAGGAAAAAAACAATGGAAAAGAATATCCCTACACCCAAAAGAATGACACGAGAAATCCGAAAGACTTTATGGGCTGCTCCCACTTGATTTCTAGCCATTCGGTCGCTGACCATTTTAGCAATTCCTTTGGTAATTCCCTCATTGGTAATTACGTAGGCAAAAGCAAAAAAATCATAGGCCGTCGTATAGATTCCATGAGCTTCTGCTTGAATAATCCCCAATAGCAAAGGAACATAAATCAGAGACATAATCTTCGTGATAAAGGTTGCCACGGTCAGAATCATAAAGCTCTTTGACGTTGTTTCCTCTTTTAATTTCATCGATCTACCTGTTACAACTCGTCGCGGAACACATCATTTCTAATATGTCTAAATAGTGGTGGCAATTTTACAGCAATTACTTTATCTTGAAGATAACTTAAATAATCATCGGTTTCTTTAAAGGTCACCTTATAGGCATATAGATATTGGAATTTCAGAGCATATTTATTGTCGAACCACTCGTTGACTTCACGGACGCCGTACTTCATATCACCAACAATTGGATTACCCATATGAGCTAAGTGAGCTCTCAGCTGGTGAGAACGTCCTGTGACAAGATTCAGTTCTACAAAGGAATACATTCCATTGGATTTGATTGTTTCTGTTTCCATTACAATGGGTAAGCGATCTTCTCCAGCTTCCTCATAAATTCTAGATACATTACGATCAGCATCCTTGGAAATCCAAGCTTCTTTTCGGCCATCGGAAATTCGGTTTTGAACAATCGCTACATAATCTTTACGCAAACCACCATCTCTTAAGATTTCAGCCATACTGCGAGTCGCTTGAGCATTTTTGGCAAATATCACAATGCCCGATGTATTGCGATCTAGTCGATTCACCGGTGAAGGCGAGTAGGTTGTTTCTTCAGCTGCATCCCAGTCCCCTTTTTCAGACAAGTACGTTAATACATGGTCTGTCAAACTGGGTAAGCCTGATCCATCAGGATGAACTACGACACCTGGCCATTTTTCAATCATCAGTAAATTTTTGTCCTCAAAAACCACTTTAAAGTCTACTTGAGATTCAATAAAGGTCTTTTTCTCTAAAGCTTTTCTAGAGTCAAGAAAACGAATTTCTAAGCTGTCGCCTTCCACTAGTCTTTCTTTCCCTTTAGCTTTCACATCATTGAGCCGAATATCACCTTTTCGCAATGCTTTAAATATTGCTGACAGGGGAACATCGCGCATTAATTTTTTTACGTATTTTTCAACACTTTGTCCAGCCTCGTTAGGGCCTATTTTAATAATCATAATTTTTATCCTCGATCTTTCTTTTCTAACTTAAGTTTTCCCACTTACATCTTATGATTATATCAGAAATTTCAAGTTAAAACGAAACTAAGCAGTTGAACGGTAGTGTCAATTTACTATCAGTTGAGAGAAACACCCAATATGTTAGGTTACATTGACTTGTACCAGCCAAAACTTGGTGTGGCATACTTTACCCTGTCTTCTGTAACAGCATATTTTGTTGATTTTTATCATTCTTTTGTCTAGCTTAGTCCTTGGATCTTCTTTACACTTTTCTGTGGCTTTATTTCTATAATAGGTTTCAAAGCTGCCTCCGTTTAAACCAAGCACTCGCAACCTAGCTACGTTCTCAGCCCCTTTTAAGCTCCATCCTAGCGGCCGTGACTACAGCCCGCTAGATAACACATGACTAACATTCCCTTCGGCACTACACCCCATATAGCCTGTCTGTAGCATGTTCTAAATCCCTACCCAGTTATTTATGATACATTTACTGACGTCTTCAATCGATTTCTCTTGGTTTTTCGTCACATCGTGGCCCATATAGGACTCGAGCAATATTTTCATTTCTTTTTTATCATTCCAGCCTAGTGCATCTTTTAATTTCCAGCTTTCCTCTTAAGTTCCAGAAACGATTGTTCTTATATTTTCTGGACGTGCTATTTACTCCTAAACTATTGGGTCCTAAACTAATTGGACTCCCCAGTTCTTTAATAAATCTAGAAGGGCTCACTAAACTGCCCCGCCAAGTCTTTGGTGTTAGGATGGTCAAATGATGCTTTGCCCGGGTTACTGCTACATAAAATAGTCTGCGTTCAGCTTCCATTTCATTTAGTGATTTCTCATGGGGAATGGCTCCTTCATAAGCATTAAGGATGATGACCTCATCAAACTCCATTCCTTTAACCCCATGCATAGTAGCTAATAGAACTCGTTCTGGGGATTGCGGTTTTTCAATAACCTCTTCCCAAGCTTTTAAGTACCGCAGGAAATCACGAGTGCTCGGAAACTCAGATGCTTCCTTTGCTAATAGTTCCACTTCTTCCACTAGGTCTCCTAGGTAGGTTCCTGTCTGATGAGCTAACTCTCCTAGCCACTTATAATAACCCATCACATAAAGAACGTAGCGAATAGCCTGTCCCGGCTTCATCTGTTTAAGCTTTTTTAAGCCACTTATTAAGTCTACCAAGTCTTCCCTAAGGTCTAGACTTAAATGAAACTGATTGCCCTCCAGGAGATCTGTCTCACTCCACAACTCCAACAAACTTAGCTTTCGAATTAAATCCGAAGGCAAGTTGACAGGGGCCGTCTTTAAAACCTTTAATAAACCAGTCCCATTGGGCTGTTCGCTATATTTAAGATAATCAATAACATTATTAAATATCAACTTTTTATATCGATTAAAGGGTCGATCAAGAAAAGAAAAGGAAATCCCTTTCTTTACTAAACCATAGGCAAATTCCTCCATTTCGCTATTGGTGCGACAAATCACAACACAGTCTGTTTGCTTGGATTGTTGTTTAATTTTATCTATTGCATAATCCCAAGACTTTTTCTCATCTTGGAAATAATAACTATTAAGCAGGGTCTCATCCTGGCGAAAGTTAATAATTTCTTTGGGATAACGCTCCTTATTGTTCCGAATGACTAAGTTAGCATGGCGAACAATTGTAGCACTACATCGGTAATTAAATCGCAGATAAAGGATTTTACCGCCAGAAAACTCCTGGTCAAAATTCACCATGGCACTGGTGTCAGAACCACGGAAGGCGTATATACACTGATCTTCATCACCCACACAAAAAAGCTTGGCTTTTTCGGATAACAGCTTTAGAATTTTTAGTTGAATTGGATTTAAATCTTGAAATTCATCCACCATAATCCAATCAATTCCTTCTTGTAGCTTGCTGCGGTAAGTAGGGTCTTTTAACAACTTAAGAAACTCTTCCTCTAAATCATCAAAATCCATTAATTGATGGTTTTTTTTGTAAAGGTCGTAGGCTGTGCGAGCCTGGATTCTAAAGTTTTCTGGAGTTGTATGATCAATTTGACCCGTTGATCGTTCCCGAGAAATATCACTAACCGCTCGACTGACCTCTTCCGATGACAATAAATATTGCCGCCGAATGGAATGCAAAGCATAAAGTGCCTGGTTGGAACTTATTAATTGAATTTTGCTTTTCTGTTTACTGATTTCCCGATAAGCCAAGGAATGGATGGTTCCAAAAAAAGGTGCTGTTTTAAGTCGTAACTTTAAAAACCTCTCTTTCATATTTTGACTAGCTGATCGTGAAAAAGTTAGCACTAACATCCGAGAAGGGGCAACCCCTACTTCTTTCACTAAATATTCAATTTTAGCCAAAAGGACCGTTGTTTTACCCGAACCTGGAGGAGCTACTAATAAAACCCTTGAATCCATATTGTTGCGTGCCTTTTCCTGAAATTCATCCAGCTTCATAATCTTCTTCCTTTCTTCACTTTTCCCTAAAAGTCACTGATTATCAGTCAAAATAAGTTTATTAGCTGATTATCGTGATTTCTGATTGGTATCTTCTTTGCCATTGGAGTACAATTTAGATATATTATTCTTAAATCTATTATTATCAATCAGATAGGAAGGTATGTAATGAAGAAAAACAAACCAACATTTAATGTGCGCGACTCAAGAAATTTGACCATGTTGACTGATTTCTATGAGCTGACTATGGGCAATGGCTATCTTGACAATGGCATGCAAGACAAAATCGCTTATTTTGATATGTACTTCCGGCGAATTCCCGATGATGGTGGATACTGCATTATGGCAGGTGTTCATCAATTACTGGAATACATTTCAGCATTGGAATTCACTCCCACAGACATCGACTACTTGGAAGGTTTAAATCATTTCAAACCCGAATTCATTGATTTTCTTAAAAACTTTGAATTCACTTGTGACGTTTATGCGATTCCTGAAGGAACACCGGTCTTCCCGAATGAACCTTTGGTTACAGCCCGTGGCCCTATTCTAGAAGTTCAATTATTAGAAACCATGGTTCTTCTAACCATCAACCATCAAACCTTAATCGCTACAAAATCCAGCCGGATTGTTCAAGCTGCCGACGGCCGGGCAATTTTAGAATTTGGTTCCCGGAGAGCCCAAGGTTACGACGGAGCCACCTACGGGGCTCGTGCCGCTGTAATTGCTGGCTGTGTTGGCACTTCTAACACCATGGCTGGAATGATGTTTAACGTACCTGTACTAGGTACCATGGCCCATTCTTGGGTTCAAATGTTTGACACTGAGTACGAGTCCTTTGCAGCCTACGCACGTACTTATCCTGACTCTTGCACCTTACTGGTTGATACCTATAACACCTTAAAATCGGGTATCCCCAATGCGATTAAAGTATTTAACGAAATTGTCGTACCACAAGGTTTTCGCCCCGCCGGCATTCGTTTAGATTCAGGAGATATTGCTTACCTTTCCAGAGAAGCTAGAAAAATGCTCGATGACGCTGGTTTCCCTGATTGTAAAATCCTTGTATCGAATTCTTTAGATGAATTCATCATTCGTGATGTGTTAGCTCAAGGAGCCGCCATCAACTCCTTTGGGGTCGGCGAGCGACTCATTACCGCCCGCTCAGAACCCGTTTTTGGTGGAGTTTATAAATTAGTTGCAGTTGAAGATGAAAATGGGAAACCAATCCCTAAAATAAAACTGTCAGAAAACGAAGAAAAGATTACCACACCAGCCTTTAAAAAGATTTATCGCATTTTTTCAAAAGAAGATGATCATGCTTTAGCTGATGTAATCTGCCACCACGACGAAGTCATTGATGAGTCAAAACCTTATACTATCTTTGACCCTATTTTCACATGGAAAAAGAAAACCCTGCGAAACTTCTATGTGAAAGAGCTGCAGATTCCCATTTTCTTAAAAGGCAAACAGGTCTACGAAAGTCCTACGGTACAAGAAATTGCCCAGTATTCCAAACAGGAATTAGGTAAGTTCTGGGATGAAACCAAGCGCTTTGAAAACCCTCACAAATACTATATAGATCTCTCGGAAAAACTCTGGCAGACCAAACAAGATCTCCTTAATTCACTAACCGATCAATTTGCAGAGTTAGAATAATCCGTTACGCTCTATATTTTTAAAATCTTAAAGCAAGAACCCTCACCTAAAAAGCAGGTGAGGGTTCTTTCATGGCTCCTGTATGTCTTTAAACAAGAGCAGCAGGAACAATAAGAAACTTTTTTTAATAACCCATCTAAGGTTAAAAAAATCTGTTCACAATGTTTTCACTAACCTGTTCTAAGTCCTATTAAAACAGGTATAATAATCCAAGCAAGCAAACTTCAACCAAAGGATTTAAGTGATATTTATGAAGATAAAACATCCATTCAAATCATTTCTCGGGACCGATGATAACTTACGCTATTTTACCCTCAATGGCATACTTTTTACCATTGTAACAATTTTTTCCCGTACCTATGCCCCTAAATTTATAAACCGACTGGGAGCTACTTCTTTGCATTACTCCCTTTTTAACTCCTTGCCGGGATTAGTTGCTGTTCTTACCACCATTCCTGGTATTCTTTATATTCAAAACTCAAAGGATACCAGTAAGGTCATGCGCCGCTTTTTTTATATTTCCCGATTTTTCCCTCTCCTCCTCGTAGCTACTCCTTTTCTTCCAGTCCAATTTAGAGGGTATGCTTTTGTAGTTCTTTTTAGCTTGATGAACCTACCGGAAAGCATTGGTCAAACAGCCCTGCAAAGTTGGACTGGCAACATTTTCCATCCTCAAGAAATACCAGTGGCTTTAAGTCAAAAAAATAAAATTTCTCAAATCTTTACCATTGTGTTTTCCATTCTAGTGGGTCTTATCCTATCCATCCCTTCAAACGCAAACAATAATCAAGTCATCCTAATTTATCAGACTTTATTTATAGCCTCGGTTATCTTTGGAATCTTTGAAATCCGAGCTTTGCAAAAAATCAAAGAAGTTCAAAAAGCTCCGATTCCAAGAAAACTTAGATTAGGAAGTTCTATTCACACTATATTTAAGCACAAAGAATATGTGGTTTTTTTAGTCTGTTCTCTCTTGTTTCATTTTGCTTGGCAAATGGGCTGGCCACTATTTAATCTTTATCAAATTGAATACCTCGGTGCCGATGAAAAATGGCTCACTTTAATTAATGTTTCCAACGCTTTGGCCATGGTCTTGTCGTTTAATCTGTGGTCCTATCTTATTCGCCAAAAAGGATACAAGCTAACAACTGCTATTGTTGTTCTTGGCATGGCCGTTAGTCCCTTGTTGTATGCTTTAACCAACACCCTACTTATGATTACAATTATGAATATATTTATTGGGATTTTTGTATCTGGAACCACTGTGGTAATTTTAGGTTCTCTGCTTGAGGCTGCGCAACCCGACGAAGTCATGCTCTCCATTGCAGTTCATCAAACCCTAATTAATATCACCTTGTTTCTCTCCCCTTTTGCTAGTGAACTAATCCTTAGAAATTGGAATATTCATTTCGCTTTATACGTGACAGCAGGCCTTCGCTTGTTTGCCAGTTTAGCCTTTTTCCTACGTTGGGTTTTCCTAGAGAAACTTCCAGATAAGAAAAATTTGCAATCTAAGTCCTCTTAAAAAAACATTTATTATATTGTAAGCGTAAAATAGATACCATATAGAAAGCACCTCCATATCCTGAGACAATAGGATTATAAAGTATGGAGGTGTTGTTCTTTGTCTAATTACTCCGGCTATAAGCCAGATTCCAAGATATATCTAATCCCTGAACCGGTGGATTTTAGAAAGTCAGTCGATGGACTGACAATGATCATCCAAGAAATCCTGAAGATGGATCCCATGCAGAAAGCATGTTTTATGTTTTCGAATAAACAGCACGACAAAAT
>JAAZGI010000109.1 GCA_012511315.1 Clostridium sp. | reverse complement strand
GCTTCAATCTGCTGATTCCATTCTCTACCAATGGCGGAAGCTTTGATTAGGCCATAGTCAGCGCCTTTTTCTTGTTTTGTATTATATTCTGCAGCCGGATCAGATTTCAAGGATCCGTCTTCATTAAATTCTACTTTAGTTTGTGCATTGTCAATTTTAATGGATGCAACTTTATTGTCTTTGTCAAATCCAACCGCTGCAATTACAACGTCCGCCTGAGCTGAACCCGCTTTGTCTGCTGTGAATTCTGCAGATTTAGCAACAGAGGTCTTTGTTCCCAATCCAAGTTTAACGATGGAACCAGCTTCTGCAGCCTTTGGTCCTTCCACTTCGTTTGATGCTTCTGTCTTAGTGCCAGTTTCTGCTGTGGTTGTCGTTGTTTGTGTGCCTTTATCTGCGGCCGTTGTAGTCGCATCTGCTGGTGAGCAAGCTGCCAGTAAGCTCAAGCTCAAAACGGAAGCTGCTAAAATTGATATTTTCTTATTCATATTTACCATCCTTTTTAATTTTAATATTCCCTTATTTCTTACTTTTGTAATTGTAGCATAGAAAACCTTTAAATCAATAGCACTCAATTAAATTTCGCAACATCGTATTTTGCCGTCTTTTTTTTGCTTATTCTATTTTTTTAACAAAGTCACTTTATCAAATTAGTTCCATTTCGCCAATACTTTTGCTTAAAACTAAAAAGAAAGGGTCAAGTTTGACCCTTTCATAATTATTTCACTTGTTAACATCTTATCCTTGATTGTTTACACCTTCTGTGTCTCTTATGCGAATCCGCCCTAACTGAAGATCTTCTTCTGTTGTAATCTTGAAGTTGCGGTAGCTCCCTGGATAAACCCAAACCTTTTGACCCGCTGCATAAAAAAGCGAGGTATCATCCGTATATTGAAGGCCAGCCTTTCTTGCTTCATCCATTAATTCTCTTAGCCGCTCACTTTGAAAGGCTTGAGGTGTCTGTAAGGCCCTTAATTGATCCCGCTTTAATTCTTTTTGAATCATACCTTCTCGATCCACACCCTTAATGGTGTCCTTGGGCTCAACCCCTGGACAGGCCGCTCCCCAGCGGCGTGCCCCTTCAATTCCCTTAGAGATTATTTCTTGGCTTACAAAGGGTCTGGCCCCATCGTGAATTAAAACAATCTCCGATTGTGGATCCAAGCACTGTAAGCCTCTGTTAACAGAATCCATTCGTTCGGCACCGCCGGGTGTAACTCGCTTCACCTTGTCAAACATAAAGGAAGCAAACTCTTTGCTATACCCATCCATTTCTTCTTCTTTTAATACCAGGATGATTTCATCCACTTGAGGATGATCCTGAAAGGCCTTGATGCTATGAAAAAGGACGGGATAACCGCCCAGGTCCAGAAAGACCTTGTTGATCGATTTACCCATCCTTTTTCCAGATCCGGCGGCAACTATAATGCTGCTAACCATTATTCTCTCTCCTTAAATCTTATTCCTATATTTTACTAGTCCTGCTTTGAATTAGATTTAATTCCTTATTTTGACTCTTTTCAATAAGTTCATTTAAGACTCTTTGTCTTTCCTGCTTTTAAAAAAATGCCTACTTAATAAGTAAATAGCTGCTTAATTCCTAGTCTTGGGGACGGGCAAAGATCATCCGACCTGCTGCCGTCTGCAGAACCGATGTTACCACCACATCAATGGTTGTGTTAACATGTCGTTTTCCATTTTCAATAACAATCATTGTGCCATCATCCAAATAACCAATTCCTTGATTTTGTTCTTTTCCGATTTTTGAAACTAAAATGGATAATTCTTCACCTGGAAGTAGTACTGGCTTTACAGCATTGGCTAATTCATTAATGTTTAAAACCGGCACCCCATGAAACTCAGCAACTTTATTTAAGTTGTAATCATTGGTTACGACTTTCCCATTAATTTCTTTGGCAAGCTCCAGTAACTTAATATCCACTTCATGGGCTCCTTTGACTTCGCGATCCCATATCCGCACTTCAATGTCTAGCTCTTTTTGAATTCGATTTAAAATATCCAAACCTCGTCGACCTCGGTTTCGCTTCAAGGAATC
>JAAZGI010000108.1 GCA_012511315.1 Clostridium sp. | reverse complement strand
GGAAGACATCATTACAAATCACCTCTTACCCATATTATAAACTAAAAAAGTCCTTCAAACCGTTGATATCAAAAGGTTTGAAGGACTTTTTTGGTCTATAACTTTCTCAGACTTTGTCTACAGTCTGGGACCAGTCTTTTAGACTGGTCCAGTTTTCTTATGAAACTTTTATAGCTTCACTGTTTATTTCTTGTTTTTGATTCTCGATCGATCGATTTCTTACTTGCGATTCTTTTTAATTCTTATTTTAAGTTTTCTAAAACTTTTTTCAGATACTCATAGGTGTTTTCAACGGATTGAATACTCATGCTTTCTTGTGGTGTATGAACATCCAAAAGATTTGGTCCAAAAGCAATCAAGTCAATCTCGCCATTAAACTTTTCGCTAAATAAGCCAGTTTCTAATCCAGCATGAATTGCATCAATTTCAGGTTCTTTACCGTAGAGCTCTTCATAGCTCTTGATAAAGACCTCTCTCAGTTCAGAGTTCGGGTTATACTCCCACTCTGGATAATCTGACACATATTCAATCTCTGCTCCACAAGTTTCAGCAATAATCGCCATTTGATCGGCAACTGCATCTTTTTGCGAACGAACGGAACTACGGATTGCACTTTCAAAGCTAATTTCATCTTCATGGGTAATTACTACCCCCAGGTTATTTGAGGTCTGTACCAAACCTGAAATTGCCATGCTCATGGCTAAAACACCCGTTGGGGTTAGTCGAAGAATTGCAATGGCTTGCTTTAAGCTTTCCTCTGAGTAGACTTTTTCAGCCGTCTCGTCTTTTTCTTCTAGAGCAAGCTTTACGCCTTCATCCGCATTTAAAAGCTCATTTTTTAAGACTTCATTCCAGTGTTTTACTTTGTCTTCTAACACAGCAACATGATCTTGATTTAGGACTAAGCTAGCCTCAGCTTTCGATGGAATTGCATTATGTTTGGAGCCACCATTAATCGCAGCAACTTTGAATTCTACCTCTTTTTGTAAATCACTTAAGATTCGTCCCATTAAGGTATTGGCATTGCCTCGCTGTTTGTCGATTTCCATTCCTGAGTGCCCTCCTAAGAGTCCATCAAGAACTAAGTCGTAAGCTTTAGCTCCTTCTGGAGCCTGCTCCCAAGTAATGGGCAGGCGCATAATAGTGCCTACACCACCAGAACAGCTAACGAGTAGCTTACCTTCTTCTTCGGCGTCGATATTAATGAGGCGTCGTCCCTCTAACATATCAGGGTCCACTGCAAAGGCTCCATCCATTCCTGTTTCTTCTGATGTTGTAATCAAAAGTTCTAGAGGCGGATGGGGAATATCCTTAGAAGCAAACAGGGCTAAACCAAAGCTGACAGCAATCCCATTGTCTGCACCTAAGGTTGTTTGATCTGCTGTGATTTTATCGCCATTGACGATGAATTTAATTGGATCTTTGGAGAAGTCATGATCAGAGCCTTCTTCTTTCACGCAAACCATGTCCATATGACCTTGTAAAATCACTGGTTCTGAATCTTCATAGCCTTCTGTTCCAGGCTTTTTAAGCACTACATTTAAGGCTTCATCCTGATGAGCTTCAAGTCCAAG
>JAAZGI010000107.1 GCA_012511315.1 Clostridium sp. | reverse complement strand
GGCTATATGTCCATGGCTGACTACTATCTGAAAATATGTGAAAACTAGAGAACCGCCGTGTACCGAACGGTACGCACGGTGATGTGAGAGGTCGACTAGTCAGCTAATGACTAGTCTCCTACTCGATGTAGAAATTCTGCTGTCATCTCAGGTGACTTGAATTGCAGGTGACATGAATAGCAGGTGACATGAATCGCAGGTGGCATGAATTGCGGGTGACGTCATGAATGGCAGGTGGCATGAATGGCAGGTGGTTTGAGTAACATTTTTCTGTGAGGATACTTAATCATGTGATGTTTAAGTTGGGAAATATTAATCGTGAGATATTTTCATTACAGCCTAAGGCAGCTATAAGAAGACTTAGAGGGGGCCGCTTAAAAAGGCGAATGGAAAGACTAGCCGAAAGGGGTAGGGTAAAACTTAGATAAAAAGACGATAATTAGTCTAGATAAATGTGGTTTTTCTATTCAAGGGCAATGATTAAAACTCAGGAAAGTGGACAGAATTATTTAACTCTTTACAGGAGGATATTATGTTGAACAAGTCAAAAAAAATAATGGCAGTTCTGATTGCGGTAACCATCTTAATACCAGGCGTAGCACAGAAAGCTTTGGCCGCTGAATCTGGAGAAGTGGTGAGGTTACAGGGGGCCACTCGAGTTCAAACTGCCATTGCAGTTAGCAGGGAAGTGTATTCTCAATCAAATTTTGTGATATTGGCTGGAGCTAATGGCGGTGAAGTCGATGCCTTGGCGGGCACTCTTCTGGCAAAGGCTCGAAATGCACCTTTACTGTTAACCTTAAAAGATCGTGTGGATCCAGCTCTAAAAGCTGAGCTATCTCGCTTAAAGGCGAAAACTATTTATATTCTGGGTGGGGAATTAGCTGTCAATAAGGTAGTAGAAACAGAGTTGAAAAAAATCTTTAGCGTAAAAAGAATTTCAGGAAGCAATCGAGAGGCAACCGCTGTAGCCATCGCTAGAGAAGTGAATGGTCAAACAGACCATATATTCTTAGCCAAAGGTTACGGTATCCTAGCCGATGCTTTAGCCATTGGTCCAGTATCAGCAGTCAATGATATTCCAGTTCTTTTAACAAAAGGAGATGTTTTATCCCAGACCACATTAAATGCCTTGACAGAATTCAACGTTAAAAAAATTACAATATTAGGCGGCGAACAGGCCATTAGTAAGGCAGTTGAAAACCAACTTTTTAATTTTAAAGTAAACCGAATCAGTGGTGCGCGACGAGAAGACACAGCGCTTTTAATTGCCAAGCGGTATTTCCCGCAGGCTACAGAAGTTGTTATGACTAGTGGTTATGTGTTTGCTGACGCTTTAGTTGGCGGTTATTTGGGAGCTCGTTACCATGATCCCATCCTTCTCACTAATGTGTATGAAATCACAAAGGAAACGGTGGATTATTTAAAGAAAAACACCAGTCGAGCCTTTGTTCTAGGTGGGAAATTGGCAATCGGTGACTATGTTTACAATGAAATTAAACAGGCGGTTGAGTATAAAAATCCCCTTCTTGAAGTAAACATAATGGGTGAAGCCACCCAAGGGTCTTTACTAAAGGCCCAGGTGGAGCCTGCAGATGCCACGGTTACTTATCAATGGAAACGAGTACTAAGCCCTCCCCGTGAAATCACAATCCAGATTCCAGGTGAAACATCAAATCAATATACCGTCTCAGCTGATGATGTGTCATATAGTATCATGGTTGAAGTAACGGGAACCGGTAAATATGAGGGTACCGTAACGGACAGGTTATTCATTAAAGAACCTATGTTTGCTGGTGGCTCAGGTACGGTGGGAGATCCTTATCAGGTTTCTACGGCGAAACATTTGGACAACGTTAGACATTATGACAACAAACACTTTATCCAGACTGCTAATATTGAGCTGGGAGTAGCTCCTTGGAATACAGGTGAAGGCTGGGTTCCCATAGGGGTAACTCATCGGGAGTTAAAATTTTTTGGAACCTACAATGGAAACGGGTATAAAATTAACGGACTTACAATCAACCGTCCCAATAAGGATAATCAAGGCCTTTTCAACGAAACAAGT
>JAAZGI010000106.1 GCA_012511315.1 Clostridium sp. | reverse complement strand
GCCATATCCATATAACCGGAAAAATCAAAATAGATATATAGGGTAAAGGCAATAATACCAACCCAAGCAAACAACATGGATAAACCAGCTGGATCAGCAGTTTTGGCAATATTCCATAAGGCGGCTAAGGTGTTTGCAATAAAAACCTTTTTAAATAGTCCTATGGTGAAGCGTTCTGCCCCATCGGCCATCAGCTGTGGACGAACCATGCGTTGTCCCATTTGGGGCTTTAGTTCATCCCAACGCATAATCGGACCGGATGCCAATTGGGGAAACATCAGAAAGTATAAGGCAAGCTTAGGCAGAGAGTATTCTGCCTCATAGCGCTGTTTATAAACATCAATCACGTAGGACAAGACTTGGAAGGTAAAAAAGGAAATGCCCAAGGGTTGTGCCAAGCGTTCACTGAAAAACTGGGTTCCCACCAGTCCATTGATGTTGGTGAAAAAGAATCCCAAGTATTTGAAAACAAATAAAATAAGAAGGTTAAAGGTTAAGATGCCAATGAAAAAAGTTTTACGAACGGAAGGCACTAGGATTCGATCCATGACCCTGGTTAATCCATAGTTTACTAATACCGATGTCCAAATTAAAATCAAATATTCCTGACTCCCCCAACTAAAAAACAGTAAACTTAAAATAAGCATGGTATAGTTCCGTGCTTTCATGGGGGTCAAATAATAAATAATTAAGGCTAAGGGCAAAAACAAAAAGATAAATTCAATACTATTAAATATCACGGCTGCAATTCTCCATCAACGAAAACTTTGTTCGACGGCGGCTTTTACTTCACTAACATTATGGGCCGAAATAAAGATCAGATAATTTCCTTGCACTTTTAACTCCGATTTCTCAAGGAGTAAGGCTTCCTCCGGTCGGTAATTTCGATACATATCAGCTCGAGTCGTCCGCCTAGATTCAATGGTGCTACGCCAGCCATTTAAAGAGCTTTCACTCTTGGCTTGGAGGATTAAAATTTCCGATGCATCCATGGCACTTTTGGGAGCATAATATATAAACCCTTCCAAATCCCTTGAGTCAATGCCATAGTTTTTACGCAAAGCTGCTTCATCAGCCGCCACCATGGTGGCGGAATCCGCCGATGTTTCAACAGATGCTTTAATTTTTTCAAAATCAGGGGCCGAAAAATGAATGATGCCTAATAGACGCAACAAAACAAAGGTCCCGATAATCATCACGAAAACAAGGCCTATGTTAATCAGAACCGGTTGGTGTTTTTTAAAATGAGTCGCTTTGTTCATCACTTTTCAATAAACTCCTTTTTAATGAAGTTGAATAGTTTGGTGTAGAATTGACGCTTCACGTGAATCCCATCTGGCTCGTAGAGCTCAGGAGTCACTACCTCTGTAATATCCATATAGATATAGTCGTTTTCTTCAGCTAAGGTTGCCATCCCTTGGTTAAAGGATTCCATCCGTTCATTGGAGATTTTAGGTTGCTTTCGAATGGCATCAGCTGTGGCGGGTAGTATGGATAAAAGTACAATCTCAGTATCCGGTAGTGTTTTATGAATTTCTGCGATTAAACCCTCATAACTAGCCTTAAAAGACGGAGCATCACCAAAGTTTTCCAAATCATTCATGCCGTACCACAAAAAGATTCGAGCCGGAGAAAGATTTTCCAATAGGGCTAGATCTTCAAGGGCAGTCCTAGTATTCCGTCCCACAGCAGCTACCACATTAGACGGTGGCAGGATGTCATAAAGACTGATGGATTGAGTAACCGAATCCCCCATAAAAATAGAGTCTTCAAAGTATTTCCGGTCTGAAATCTCAGAAACTTCGATTTTGCCAATTCCGTACTCTTCTTTAATAGCTCGAAGTCTGGCTTCAATTTCTGTGACCGAACGCAGCTCCATGGCTCGGACCACTTCGCGATTGGCTTCAATTTGTCGTTGGGCTTCAATACGTTGATGCCGCTGGTAGAAAACAAATAGTAAAAGAGCTAGGATCACAAGGCCGACAAGGCCAAGCCTCCCCCAGCGAATTCTTGTTTTTTTGGTATTCTTCATAACGAAACTCCTTTCCACGGAGCAATCTCGATTGATCTGTGTCTTTTGGTATGGATTGTTACCCTCTTAGTTCTAAAAATAATTTTATATATTACCTGAAATCAGTTAGAGTCTTTTGAAAACCAGTTAGATTCCTATCGGAATCCAGATAAGGTTTTATCAAAAACCAGTTAAAAACTCTTTAAAAATTAGTTAGAGTTCCAGCTTGAACCTTTTCAAAAAGATGGTTCAAGCTGGAAATTTAAGTAGAAAAAACCACCTCTTATCCTTAAACTTTTGTCTCAGGGATACTTGGCTATACGACAGAATCTGAAACTGAGCACTTTTTATTTTTTTTGGCCATCAGGTTGTGTATGGCTGTTTTGTCTTTCTGACCACAATATATAGTAGTTTACTCTAACTATTATACATGAAGAACTTTGCCTTTGGTGGAGGAATGACTAGAAAAGGATGAAACCTTTTTAAAAAAGTTGTTGGCTTTTTTAAGTTTCACCCTGGTTTAATCATTTAGTTTTTTTGATTTACTTTAATCTACTTAGCTGGTTCAAAACTTTGTTTGACTTGCTTTGTTTTAGTTTTTTAGGTTCATCAATTAAGTGAATTCCATTAAGATCCGTTCTTGGTTTTTTACTAAAGAGATTTTATTCTCTTTTTAATTCCCGGTTCATTAAATCAAGGACTGCGACTTTGGGATCTGCACCTTCAAAGAGGACCCGATGGACTGCATCGGTGATGGGCATATCCACATGGTGATGTTTGGCTAATTCAAAGAAAGCCTGGGTGGCTTTAATTCCTTCCACGACCATGCCGACTTCTTTAGTGGCTTCATCCATGGTGTGACCCTGACCAATCAGCATGCCACAGCGGCGATTTCGGCTGTGCATGGAGGTACAGGTGACGATGAGGTCGCCAATGCCAGTGAGGCCATAGAAGGTTTCTGTATCAGCCCCCATTTTCTCCCCGATTCGAATAATTTCAGCCATTCCTCGAGTCATCAGGGCTGCCTTGGCATTATCACCATAGCCAATTCCGTCAGAAATACCGGCAGCTAAGGCAATAATATTTTTAACCGCGCCACCAATTTCAACCCCCATCAAATCATGATTTCGATAAACTCTTAAGGTGTCACAAGAAAAAGCTTCTTGTACCCGAACCATGGCCAGTTCGTTGTGGGAGGAGGCCACCAAGGTGGTGGGCAACTCTAAGGCTAATTCTTCCGCATGGGAAGGTCCGGATAAAATCACAGGATCCGTGTTTATAATATCTAAAATCGTCTCTGACAAGGGACGCAGGGTCTTAGGATCAATTCCCTTAGCAATGGAGACAATAATCTCATCGCCTCTTAAATGGGGTTTGATTTTTTCTGCGATATCTCGAACAGCATTGGAAGGCACTGCTAAGACAATAATTTCACGTCCGGTCAGCGCTTTTTTTAAATCACTGGTCGCCTTTAGGTTTTCTGGCAATTGAATGCCTTTTAAATATTTTTCATTGATGTGTTCTTCATTAATATGGCGTACCCTTTCTTGGTCTCTGACATAGAGCAGTACGTCGTGGCCGATGACTGTCATTGACTTGGCCAAAGCCGTTCCAAAAGAACCTCCGCCTAGAAATGTTATTTTCAACGGTCTTTCCTTTCTCTGTATTCCATTTTAATTCCGGTGCCTTCGAAATCAAAGCTAGCCCGGAGTTGGTTTTCCAGATAGCGCATATAAGAGAAATGGAGCAAGGAATCATCATTTACGAACAATACAAAGGTTGGTGGTTTAATCCCAATTTGTGTAGCGTAATAAACCCGCAAGCGGCGATTGGCCACCACTGGTGGTTCCTTCATAAGCAAGGCCTTAGATAGCACATCGTTTAAGATTCCTGTTGTAATTCGTCTGCAGTAGTTTTTATAAACGCGAGCCACTTCTTTTAAGACTCGATGGGAGCGAAGGCCAGTCTTGGCTGAAATAAAGAGGAATGGAACGTAGCTCAGGAAGTGGAAACGAATTCGGAGTTCCTTGGTAAACTTGTCCATGGTTTTATCATCTTTTTCAACCAGATCCCATTTATTGACAATGATGATCAAGCCTTTTTTCATTTCATGGGCATAACCAATAATTCGCTCATCTTGTTCTGTGGCACCTTCATTGGCATCTATTAATAAGGCGATTACATCAGCCCGTTCGATGGCAGTCATAGTGCGAAGACCAGAATAGCGTTCCACATTTTCTTTGACTTTGGCTCTACGACGAAGTCCGGCTGTATCGACAACCACAAACTTCCCCTCTTCCGTCTCAATGTATGAGTCAATGGCGTCTCGAGTGGTGCCTGGTATGTCTGTAACAATGGATCGGTCTTCGCCTAAGAGACGATTAACCAAGCTTGATTTACCAACATTAGGCTTACCAATAAAGGCCACTCGAATGGTTTCTTCTTCTTCATCTTCACCAGACCGATCTGGAAAATGAGTCACCATTTCATCTAGCATATCGCCAAGGTTTAATCCCTGGCTGGAAGAGATGGCAAAGGGTTCGCCCATGCCTAAATTATAGAACTCAAAGGCATTGGCGGCTTCCTCAATTCGATCAATTTTATTGACGGCTAAAACCACCGGCTTATTGGATTTGCGTAGCATAGAAGCCACTTCACGGTCAGCATCTGCCAAGCCCATCTTGCCATCCACCATAAAGATGATGACATCAGCGGTCTCCACTGCAATTTCTGCTTGTTCCCGCATTTGGGTTAAGATTTCGTCATTGGAGTTGGGTTCAATTCCGCCGGTATCAATGAGCCTGAAATCATGACTGAGCCAGTCTGCATCTGCATAGATACGGTCACGGGTAATACCCGGTGTATCTTCGACAATGGCGATCCGATGACCGGCCAGTCGGTTAAATAGTGTTGATTTTCCTACATTAGGTCGCCCTACAATGGCAACGATTGGTTTTCCCATTTTATTCACCTTACAGAGGCTCGCCTCTGCCTTTCTTGTTTCCAGTTTAAGTTTAAATGCTCTTGCTATGATTTAAGGTCATTCTGTTCTTGTCTTATCCGCAATATATGCTCTGGACATAAAATATTCGATTCAAATGATTTGAAATCCCATTGCTATTTTAAGTTCCCCCTTTGAAATCCTTGCTTAAAAGAATCGTTACACCGGTTCCTTTTTGCCTACTTTGGAAATCGATGGGTTAAGCCTCTAGCTAAAGCCAGGAGTCTTCTTGGCTAAGTCATAAATCTCAACAACTTAGCATACCATTTTTTTGATGTCTTGACTTAGTTTTTAATCAAAGTTTCATTGATTTTTTCAATTAAATCTTCTCCTGTATAGTCGACCACCAGAACCTTGGTGTTTAATTCTGCTTCCAAATCCTGAATCCTGACATCATCTAGCATAACGTCTTCACCGGCTCGAAACATATTACGCGGCATAACCAGATACTGGCCCACGGGACCTTTTTTCAAGTTCTTTATAACATCTTGTCCCGTTAATAGACCAGCCACGGTGATGGAGTGACCAAAGAAATCATTTTCGACTCGAACCGTATTGATCTTAACGCTTGGATTAGCCCCTTGAATCTTATCAGCTGCTGCTTTAACTTCCTCATAGGCTGATGCCCCCGTTGCGAAGGTGTAGGAACCAGTGCCTGCTTTTAAATCCTCTAAGGTTTCATCAATGGAATCTCGGAAGAGCCGGATCATTCCAATGCCATCCTCCAACTGATCGTAGCCGTCGTAGAATTCTGCTGGCGGTACATCAATACCAGCCATACAATAAAACTCATCGGCGCAGCGAGCAAACTCAGAGCCTGTGATTTCGATAAACTCTTGTTGCAAAATATCTAACTGCTCAATAACAGCTATTGAGGACTCTTTGTCCATAGGTTTTAAGTCTGGCAAACCTTCACGGTACTTTGTCATTCCTAAGGGTACAATGGCAACGCTAACGACCTGAGGATGGAGTTCCACTAAATCCCTTAAGGTTCGCAGGAGTTCGGCGCCGTCATTATAGCCAGGTACCAAAACAATCTGGGCGCCCATTTGGATACGGGCATCTGCTAGGCGCTCCATGCGTTCATAGAGTCTACCAGCCACTCGATTTTTTAACATCTTGACTCGGAGCTCGGGATTGGTAGTATGGACGGATATGTTGATGGGACTGATACGGTAATTAATAATCCGCTCAATGTCACTATCCGTCATATTGGTTAAGGTCACAAAATTGCCTTGTAGAAAAGACAGCCTAGAATCATCGTCTTTAAAATACATGGTTTCCCGCATGCCTGGGGGCAATTGATCAATAAAGCAGAACACACAATTGTTGGAACAACTGTTGGCTTGATCCAGGATCCCTGTCTCAAAGGATAAACCTAGTTCTTCATAAGTATCTTTTTCAATATCTACTATAAAGTTTTGAACCTCATCCTCTGTTTCCCGCTGGATGGTTAGGGAAAAACTTTCAGCTGCTGTCAAATAGCGGTAATCTAAAATATCTTTCACTAAAACATCATTTATTTTCAGCAAGCGATCCTGCGCCTTAATACCAGCCAGCTCAGCAGGACTACCTGGAGCCACTTCTGTGATCAGGTTTCGCTTGCTTGGTTTGGCAACTTTACCATCTATTTGGATTAATCGATTATAACTCACTTTAAAACACCTCATTTATCTCTTTTATTATACCAAAACTCCATCCTATGGACAGTTGAAAGCAAAATTGTTCAAGGGCTTTGCCTAAAAAAGTTTGATGAGGCATTGGTTTACCATAAATACATTCACATATTTTATATTATGTAATTGAATTCTCCTTTAAAAAAAGGATCCAGCCTAAGCCAGATCCTAATTATACCATGAATTAATTCACTGTTGGGTTTGTTTCCTTCATGTCTGAGCCATACCCTGTTTCTTCATAGGGTAACTGAATCGGACCTTTTTCCAGCTTTTGATCCACCAGGTGGCAAGCAACATAGTGATCGGCTTCCACTTCTTTTAGAATTGGAATTTCCTGCTGACAAATTGGCATCACATAAGGGCAACGAGTTGAGAACTTACAACCCTTAGGTGGATTAATGGGTGAAGGGATTTCTCCTTCTAGCTTGTTAATCATGCCGGACCCTTCCCGCTCGGTGTCAGGGATCGGAATCGCTGCAATCAAAGCTTGGGTATAGGGGTGAAGCGGACGATCATATAGCTTGTCGTTGGTGGTGATCTCCATCATCGAGCCTAAGTACATAACGCCGATTCGGTCTGAAATATGCTTAACCATGGACAGGTCATGGGATATAAATAGATAAGTTAATCCCGTTTCCTCTTGGAGCTCATTGAGTAGATTTACGATCTGAGCTTGAATGGATACATCCAAAGCTGAGATGGGTTCATCACAAACAATAAAGTCCGGTTCTACGGCAAGTGCTCTCGATATTCCAATCCGTTGACGCTGTCCACCGGATAATTCATGGGGGAAACGAGCGCCATGCTCACTGTTTAATCCCACGCGCTCTAAAAGAGCTGAGACGCGATCGTGGATATCTTTTTCCTTCATTTGAGGAAAATGGACTCGAATGCCTTCACTAATGATATCATCGATGGTCATACGAGGGTCCAGGGATGAGTAGGGGTCTTGGAAAATCATCTGAGCTCGTTTTCTAAAGCTCTTTAATTCTTTTCGACCCTTGCCTGCCACATTTTCACCGTCAAAGATGACTTCGCCATCTGTTGGCTGGTATATGGAGAGGATGGTCCGACCCGTGGTGGTTTTACCACAGCCGGATTCTCCTACTAATCCAAAGGTTTCTCCTTCATAAATATCGAAGGAGATTCCATCCACAGCTTTTAGGACTTGTTTGCGCCCCACGGGAAAATACTGTTTCAAATTTTTGATTTCCAATAATTTTTTACGTTCCATATCTTCTCCTAAACGGGCCGTTCGACCTTTGGTGCATCGGGATGTTCCAACCAGCACCAAGTTTTGTGGGTATCTGATGTTTGTTTTTCAAATTGACCTTCACGGCAGATTTCCATTGCATAATCGCAGCGGTCTGCAAAGGGACAGCCCTTTAAAGGCAAAATCAGATCGGGTGGTGTTCCTTTGAGGGAGTAAAGATCTTCTTTATCCTTTGAGTCCAACCGTGGAATGGAGCGAAGTAAGGCCCATGTATACGGATGACGTGGATTATTAAAGATTTCTTTGGTTGTACCGGTTTCCATAATCTGACCGGCATACATAACTTGGATGCGGTCGGCAAAGTTTGCAACCACGCCCAGGTCATGGGTTACCAGAATAATCGCTGTTTTACTCTTTTCTTGTAGATCCTTTAAAAGCCCCATAATCTGAGCTTGGATGGTTACGTCAAGAGCTGTGGTAGGCTCATCGGCAATCAACAGGTGAGGATCACAGGATAAGGCAATGGCAATCATCACCCGTTGGCGGAGTCCGCCGGAGAGTTGATGAGGGTATTGCTTGAAGCGTTGTTCTGGATTCGGGATTTCAACGGCGCGCAAGAGGCTCAAGGCAGTTTCTCTGGCTTCGGCCTTTGTTTGATCCGTGTGAATCCGAATAGCTTCCACAATCTGGCTACCACAGGTCATGGTTGGGTTTAAAGATGTCATGGCATCTTGGAAGATCATCCCAACATCATAACCTTTATATTCCCGTAGTTGTTTTGAATTAAGTTTCATCACATCTTTATCCAAAAATTGGATTTTCGATGTTTTCTTGATTTCAGCTGGTGGAGTTTTTAAAAGCCGCATAACCGCTTTGGCTGTAACAGTTTTCCCACAACCCGATTCACCTACAAAGGCAAGGGTTTCGCCTTGATTGACGTGGAAACTAATATCACGTACGGCACGAACTTCTCCCGCATAGGTATGGAAGGAAACTTCCAAATTATCAACGGTTAAAACTCGTTCACCAACCAATTTCTCATTTTCAACACTTTTTACTATTTCGTTTGTTTCACTCATAAGTCGTCTCCTATTGTCTCAATCTTGGATCTAAAGCATCCCGCAATCCATCACCTAAGAGCGTAAAGGAAAGCATGGTCAATGCGATCATCAGAGACGGAAAGAACAATTGGTAGGGATAAAACAAGAATTTTTGTTGGGCAGCTGATGCCATGGCACCCCATGAAGTCATTGGTGAAGCAATTCCGATTCCTAAGTAGGACAAGAAGGCTTCAGAGAAAATGTAACCTGGGATTGCAAAGGTCACCGAAACGATGATAACGCTCAAGGTATTAGGAATTAAGTGACGCAGAATAATTTTTCTTGACGACACGCCTAAGGTTTGAGCTGCCATAACAAAGTCCTGGTTTTTCAGGGATAACAGTTGACCGCGGACCATACGGGCCATGCCCAGCCAACCGGTTAAGGTGAGTGCAAAGATCATGGTAGCTAAGTTCCGTTCTTTAAAATAAACTTGGATCAAGATAACCACCAAGAGGTAAGGAACAGAGCTTAACACTTCAACAATACGCATCATTAAGTTGTCTAGGGCTCCGCCAGCATAGGCTGAAATAGCGCCATAAACGCTGCCCACGACCATGGAGATAAAGGCACCAACTAATCCGATGATGATGGATACTCGTCCACTAACCCAAATTCGAGCGAAAATATCACGGCCCAATTCATCGGTACCAAACCAATAGGTTGCGCTGGGTGATAGGTTTCGGTCGGTGCGGACACCTTTTTCAAAATCATGACTGGATAAGATGGGGCCAAAAGCAACCATAAAGATTAAGACCGCTAGCATGATTAAAGCCGCTAAAGCAATTTTATTTTGTTTGAAACGACGCCAAGCATCACTCCAATAGGTAATCTTTGGACGGGCCAAAAATTCGGAGTCTTTTTCTCCTGCCGGAATCGGTTTAAATTTTTCTAATGGAATTTGATTCATAGTCTACTTTCTACCTCCCACTCTAATCCGTGGATCCACTAGTCCGTATACGATATCTACTGCCAATTGAGACACAATAAATAAAGCGGCATAGAAAATCGTTGTACCAATAATCATGGTATAGTCACGAGCGGTAATGGAGTTTACAAAGTAAAATCCTAAGCCAGGAATGGCAAACATACGCTCAACGATAAAAGAACCGGTGAAGACACCAGCAATTTGTGGTCCTAAAATTGTGATTAATGGCAACATGGCATTTCGCATCACGTGTTTTGTAATAATGTTAAACTGTGATACACCTTTTGCCTCAGCCGTTAAAATATAATCCTGTCCCATCACTTCAAGCACGTTACTTCTTGTATAACGGGCATAGGTGGCAATTGGGCCAAAAGCCATGGCAATTACAGGAATAATCATGGTTTTAATGCCATTCCACCCCGAGGTCGGTAATACCTGCATCTTAACTGCCAATACGTATTGGAGCAGAGCAGCCATAACAAACACCGGAATGGTGACCCCAATCATGGCAATAAAAATTACCACATAGTCGGGCCATCGATTTCGATTCAAGGCGGCTATAATTCCCAAAAGAACACCAGAAATGGTACCAATCACCAAAGAACTTAAGCCCAGTTGACCAGAAATTGGTGCTGTTTCTTTTATCGTCTGAGTGATGGAGCGTCCAGCATAAGTGATAGATTCTCCCAAATCACCTTCAGTAACTAGGTTTTTCATGAAAATGACAAACTGTTCCCCTACCGGTTTATCTAAACCATACTTTTTTTCATAGTTTTTCAACGTTTGCTCTGGTAAGTTTTTAGCCATGGAAGCCAGTGGATTACCAGGGATTGAATGCATTAGAAAAAAGGTGATGAAGATGACCGTAAACAGTGTGATTGCCATCATGATGAGTCGGTTAATGATATATCGAGTCATTGTTTTCCCCTTCTTTTAATAGCAAAGCCCTCTTACGAGGGCCTTACTTGTTTTTTTATCTAGGTCAGTTGAATGCGTTAGCTTATCTACCTGATGTGAAGCCTTTACGGAATCCGATGTTGTTGAAAGGATTGAAGTCCTGTCCCTGAACATACTTGTAGGTAAAGCTATTGGTTACTTGATGAACAACGGGTGAAACTGGCAATTCAGCCATTAGAATTTCTTCTGCCTGAATGTACATTTCTAAACGTTTGTCTTCATCTTGTTCAATCTGAGCTTTTTCGATAAGTTCATCAAACTCAGCATTGGACCAACCGGTACCAACTTGGTCAGCTTTACTGGTATGGATTGCAAGAAGTGCTAATGGCTCTGATAATTCAGATCCCCAAGCCATGTATCCCATCTGGTAGTCACCCTTCTGAGTACGGTCTTGGAACACGGTCCATTCCATCTGCTCTACTTCTAGGTTAACGCCTAGGTTTTCTTTCATAACCTGCTGGAGGTATTCTCCATAAGTTTTAAACCACTGGTCGGTGTTTCCAAGGGAAATAGAAACGGTTAGGTTTGCTGGATCTTCATCCATGCCTAGTTCCTTTAATCCTTCAACTAGAAGTGCCTTTGGATCTGGAACATCAGTATGTAATTTTTCAATCATGTTTACTGAGTTTTCACGGAAAGGTTTTTCGCCAACGAAAATGTTTCCTGGAATCCATCCGGAAGCAGCCACGTTATTACCGTTCCAGATGACTTCGTTTGCATCTTCGCGGTCTAAAGCAGCACCGAAAGCTCTACGTACCTTAACATTTTTAAAGAGCTCATCTTTGGTGTTGAAGCTCATAAAGAAGGTAGATGGTTGTTCCACCCTTTTATATTTGATGTTTTCATCTGCTTTGAAACGTTCCTGCCATTCTGCAATGTTAGTAGAAACAGAGTCAATTTCATTGGTTAGCATCTTATTCATCATGGTGTTAGAATCGGCAACGATTGGCATGTTAACTTCTGTATAGTTAACATTTGCTGCGTCCCAGTATTCGTCATGTTTTACCAATTTGATTTCTGAGTTATGTACCCACTCTGTAATCTTATGAGCACCATTTGATACCACGGTATCAGCTTCTGAACCGTATTTTTCACCGTGAGCTTCAACTGCATCCTGGCGAACTGGGAACATGATGGAGTTAGCTACAACGCCTAAGAAGTGAGGTGTTGCATTTTCCAATGTGATTTCCAGTGTTTTTTCATCAAGTGCTTTTACACCCACTTCATCAACTGCAACTTCACCAGCGTTGGCTTTTGTAGCATTCATGATCGGGTCTAGAAGGTAAGCATAAGGTGAACCCGTATCTGGGTTGATTGCACGCTTAATGGAGTATTCAAAGTCATTGGCTGTAACTGCTTGCCCATCGGTCCATTTGTTGTCTCTTAAGTGGAAAGTATAAACTTTACCATCTTCTGAGATGTCCCACTTTTCAGCTGCGCCACCTTCAAATACCATTTCTCCTTCTTCACCATCACGGATGATTACTAGTGGATCTGAGATATTGATTAGGACTGATATTGCGTAGTTATCAGACGCCTTTGCTGGGTCTAAGCTAGATGGTTCAGATGCAATGAATCCGTTAAAGAATTGATTGTCATCTTTGACCATGTCGCCTTCATCAGGTGTAGATTCACCGGATACAGCTGTTGTAGTCACGTTCGTCTCGCCGCCATCTGTTTTTGTTAAATTTGTACCATCAGTTCCTGTAGAACAGGCTCCAAGTACCATCAGGCTTGCAAGGACTAAACTCATTAGTTTCTTGTTCATGTTAACCTCCCAAGATTGTGTTTTATTTATCCTTGTTAATTGTAAACAACAAATTTCAAGTTGTCAATTTGCATTTATTAGATTTTACCTTCTGATTCTTCTGTTTATGTTAATAAAAGGAAACAGATACATTTATATTTTGCATAACTGTTATATTTTTATGAATCAATAACCAAGTAATATTATCAACTATGTTGTTCTAAATTGAATTTTAGATAAATTATTCACAGCATTTTTTTGACTTTATGTCTATTTTAGGACATTGTCCAATAAAAAGGTATTTGCCTTATCGGTATTCTTACCCACTAAAAAAAATTTAGACATCTTCTTATGTTTTTTATGCAACTGGAATGAATAAAAATTTTTTATAAAAATATTTTTCAAAAACTCGGATTTTTGAAAATATCCATCTTTTTAATGAAAAAATTGATAATAATTAACAAATCACTCTTTAGTCCCTCCTTCTTACACCAAATTCCTTAATTAACTAGGGCTCCTTCCCAACGATAAAATTTAAAACCAGTATATCCATTGTTATCACAAGGTTTTTTACCCTAGCATTTATTCACCGACTGT
>JAAZGI010000105.1 GCA_012511315.1 Clostridium sp. | reverse complement strand
CCGCAAAGTTTAGGAGATTATCCCAGACTTTGCGGTTCTTTTTAAAAATTTTATACAACACCTTTTGCGGCGTTATTTTTAGGGATTAATTTATTTGTAGAAAAAATTATGGATTTGTTTAGCCATATGCTTTGGCAGTTCCTGTTGAAAGGTGGGGTTCATAATTTTTTTCAAATCGTTACTGTTGGTGATGAATCCAATCTCAGTGAGAATGGATCGAGTGTTTGAGTTCCGCAGCATATATAAAGAGCCACCTGAAATATCTTTGTCTTGATAGGCACCGCGATAATACATACCAGATGAAGCATAGGCTTTACCAAGCATTTGAGAAAGGGTCTGGCTCTCTGAGAAGACTGCTTGGCTGGAGGGATTTACTTTATAAGATGGATACAAGGTTAAAGCGCCAGAGGCAGATTTTGAGGCGGCATTATGGTGAACAGAGAAGAAGAGATCTGGGTCACTTTGGTGAACCGTCGCAATTCGCTGGGTGCGATGTAGGGTTTGGTCGCCTGTTCTACTCATATCGACCTTGAATCCAAGACGTCTTAGCTCCTTGCTAAGATTTGTTGCAAATTTGATGGCATAGTCTTTCTCATAAATATCTTTTCCGTTTAGCTTACCAATCGCCCCAGGATCTCTACCGCCGTGTCCTGGGTCAACAAGGATAGTTGGCTTCTTAGCGACTGTAAAGGATTCGGTTTGATAAAGCAATCCCTTGCTACTAGAAACTTGAATTCTCAATTGATTAGAACCTGGTTTGGTAATATTTGATGGAATAGTATAGGTAAACTTATTGCCGCTAATCTTTCCATTGTTAAGGTAGCTGCCATTAAGAAACACACTTACCTCTGAAGGCTTCGTTCCTGATAAGGATCCAGATACCTTTATATTGATATCTTTGTATGAGCCCATTTTATTGATTGTTACAGCGCTTGAGCGGGTACCTCCTATTTTTTTTGAACTTTGGGATATAGTTCCAGAAGATCCATTGTTACTTGATGATGAGTTGGAGCTTTCTGAAGATCCTTTTTTATAATCGGTTAGGTCAGATTTTTTAACCCAGCTGTAGGCTTTATTGTAGTAAACTTTATACCAAGAACCTTTCTGATCAATAATTAAAACATCAGATCCCTTCGATAAGGTTCCTCTAGTTTTATAATTGCTTCCAGCTCCTTTCTTAAGAACAGTTTGACGCTTGGCAACCATATGGTAGCCATCGGAACGCAAGGATTGTCCATAAGAGGAATTAGAAGAAGTGGAATTATTTGAAGAACTGTTACTAGAAGAATTATTATTAGATGGTTTTGCTTGAGATGAAGTACTTGACTCTGCGAGTGCTTTATTAGCCGTTGAGGTTCCATAGTCTGCTAGAAAATTTTTATGAACATAGCCGTAGCGTTTATTAGCATAAACCTTAAACCAGTCACCTTTTCGATCAATGATTAAGAGGTCACTTCCTTTTGATAAAGTGCCCAGTTTTTTAGTACCAGTAGAGGCACCGGATCGAAAATTGACACTAGTTGTAGTTACCATATGGTAACCGTCGCTTTGCAAAGATTGCTTGGATGAGGAGCTACTAGCAGATGAATTGTTAGAAGTACTCTTGCTCGGTGTGTCTTTGGGAGTATTTGCTAACGCTTTATTAGCTGCAGAACTTCCATAGTCCGCTAGGAAATTTTATGAACATAACCATATTGCTTGTTCCCATAAACTTTAAACCAATCTCCAGTCCGGTCAATAATCAAAAGATCACTAGCTTTGGATAAAGTAGCTAGCTTTCTACCCTTGGTTGATGGAGAGGAGCGGAAATTGACATCGGAAGTGGTTACCATGTGGTAGCCATCCTTTTGCAATGATTGTTGGGAGGAGGTGGTTTCAGATGAGCCTGAAGAGCTACCTGATTGTTTAGTACTTGGCTTACTTGAAGAGTTAAGAGTTTTACTGGATTGGGTTGAAGTATTATTCTGGTAATTAGTAGTAGACTTGATAGGGATCCAGCCATATTTGTTATTTACATAGATTTTATAATAGGTCCCGCTCTGATCAATTAAAAGAAAATCGGACCCTTTTTTTACGACGCCTAATGTTTGAGACGACTCAGAAGCTGATTTTCGCAGACTGACAGTGTCGACTGTATACATATGATACCCATCAGACTGATAACTTGTTCCCGTTTTAACAAATTTCTTTGAGGAAGAGGGTGTTGAGGAACTTGAGTTCTTCGATGGTTGTAAATACATGGTCCTAATATATCCAGTTTTATTGTTCCATGCGATTTTTGCCCAGGCTCCATTTTTATAAACGGCTTTAACATCGACTGCTTGATTGGTAGGGATTTTTACAATAAGTTTTTCATCATTGCTCATTCCCCGCCGCATACTAGTTCTTGTGGTTGTCTTATAAACGGTTTTGGCATAGGCAATTCCGCTAT
>JAAZGI010000104.1 GCA_012511315.1 Clostridium sp. | reverse complement strand
TTGGGCCAGTAACGCCAGCTTCTTCGCGAAGTGTTTCCTTCATAGTCTGGGCTTTATTAATCAGAACTGTCAGAGTTTCTGAATCAAAATTGACGTTAGTCAATGTAGTAAACATAATGTCATAGGCAAACTTTCCAACTTTACTGTCAACTTCTTTGCCCTGCTTAATAAGTTCTGTGGCGTAAAAACCAATTCCCTTGGCTTGGTTCACTAACAGGTCTTGTAGTGTTGCAACGGCTGGATCTTTACCACAAACACCCATTTTAGTACAACCTTTTCCACCTACCGTTTGCTCACACTGAAAACAGAACATATCGGTTTCAATACCTGATGTATTTAATTCAATCATTATTTCCCCTCCAAATTTCAATTGATGTCTTCTCTAGTATAGCCTCTAGCGTCTAGTTTTAAGTGTAACCCATGTTACACTCTTTAGAAGATGTTGCTAATGCTACTTGTTTCCAGCAATCGAGTCCAAGCAATCGAGTTCAATCGATTAAGCTTAAACATTGATTTCAATCGACAAAGGAGATGAACTAAAAAATATTTTCCGGACTTATAAACATTCATTTCAGACCAATCTTTACTCATATTTTTAAATTCATTGAACTTTAAATTCTCTCCAATGTATATTATGCAACTCAATTGATTGATAATGACCCCCTTAACCTTTGACTTTAAGAGTTTCACTCAAAAGCCTTGCATAATTCCAAGTAATTTGGAGTAAAATAAAAATAGCTGCTTTCCTGTATGATTATGCCGCCATCAACTTGCGAACCTTTACACAGACTCCTTTTGATGTGGTCTTTTGCTTTTGTATCCTTTATAATAAAAAAAGTATTGGAGGTTTTTAAATGCATATAGATTTAGTTAAAGTCCCTCTTTTCTATGGCTGTGATAGAGAAGGGGTTGAAAATGGCCCGCAGACCTTAATGGACCACGGCCTAGAGGAAATATTTACAAAAGCTGGAAATCATGTTCGTGACCGTGGCTTTGTCACAGTCCCTGTTCTTAACAAAGAAGATAAATATAAAGCTCATGACCATATGAAATATCTAGATGGTGTCATTGAAACCAATGAAGCCTTGGCCGAAGAAGTTGGCCAATCCATTAAGGAACACTATTTACCCTTCACCATTGGAGGCGACCATTCGTTAGGTCTTGGTTCCATAGCTGGCGTTACAAAAGTTCTCGGCAATGAAGTCGGTGTGATTTGGATTGATGCCCACGCTGATATTAATACGGCTGAATCCTCCCCTTCTGGAAACATTCATGGCATGCCTTTAGGTGCTTCCATGGGCGCCGGCCATGATGCTCTGAAAAACTTATACTATGAAGGTCGCAAAGTTGACCCTCACAATTGTTTTATTATTGGAGCCCGTTCAGTGGATGATGGCGAGGTTACCCTAATTGATGAACTGGGAATCAACGTGTGGTATATGGAAGAAATTCGTGATAAAGGCATGGGCATCGTTCTTATGGAACTGATGGAATTGCTAGAAAAACGAAATATTAAAGACATCCACATCTCTTATGATATTGATTCACTAGATTCTGCTTTGGTTCCCGGAACCGGTACGCCTGTCGAAGATGGCATGGAATATGATGAGTCCGAACAACTCATTAAGGGCATCATTGAAACAGAAATGGTTCGCTCCATTGACTTTGTAGAGTTTAATCCTTGCCGCGATAATGCAGATCAAATTACTCTCCGTTCTGTATTGCGTATGGCAACAGCTTTTGCGGAAGCTCTTGGTTCAGTTAAAAGCAAGCACTAAAATTCTTTCTGAAACAAGAAAACAGAGACCTCTAAAATAAAATGAGGTCTCTGTTTTTATTTCAACTTTATTATTTTCAACTCCATAGGCTACTGATCTCCTGGAAGAGAAGAAATGTCCAATAAGTCCCCCCAGCTTTTACGCTTTAACATTCGATAAATTGCTTTATGACGTCCTTTCGTGAAGCGGACCTCACGAATTTTACCATCTCCACATAGGCTTACTTGTCGATAGCCTTTGTTAATGATGGGATGACGGATGATGCGTACTTCATTTTTATTGTCATGGGGATTGTCTTTCGACCTTGCCTCTTGATTGAAGCCTTCATTTTTCCTTAAGATTAAGTAGGAGAACTTCTCATCTTCGTAGGAAAGTTCTGCACTCTTTAATT
>JAAZGI010000103.1 GCA_012511315.1 Clostridium sp. | reverse complement strand
TTACTCATCCTATGATGAGCATTTCATTTCCAGCTAAAGATTTTGCTAGAGTTTGATTATTTCTCTTCTTCGGCAGCATCATCACTGGGTTTTTCACCCTCTGATTCTGACTCAACTTGGTCTTGGCGGGACTCACTTTGAGGGTTCAAATCTTTCTTGTTTTGATCTTCTTCTTGATTTGATTCCATATCTTCCAGTTCAAAGGCCGCTTTTCGCTTTTCAGGCTGCCTTAAAGGACGCTGGCCTGATTTTTTAAAGCTCAGGCTATCCCCATCCAAATCGACGATAATTTCATCGCCCTTTTGGATGGTACCCCGTAGAATTTCTTCAGATAGAGCATCTTCCACACTCTTTGTGATTTCACGGCGGAGGGGTCTGGCACCAAAAGCCATATCCGTTCCCCGTTCCGAAAGGTATAAAACAGCCTCATCGGTAAAGGTGAGATAAATCTCTGAATCCTCAATCCGTTTAGCCACCTGGTCCGTCATTAAGCGAACAATATGTTTGAGATCTTCGGTTTTTAGTGAATGGAATACAATGATGTCATCAATTCGGTTGAGGAATTCCGGACGGAAGGTTCGTTTCAGTTCTTCCATCACATTATCTTTCATTCGATTGTATTCACTTAAAGCTCCATCCTCGCCGGTGCTAAAACCAATGGTCCGCTCCTTATTCAATAAATTAGCGCCTACGTTAGACGTCATAATCACGATGGTGTTTTTAAAGTCAACGGTTTTACCCTTCCCATCGGTGAGGCGACCATCTTCTAGAATCTGCAGCAAAATATTAAACACATCAGGGTGAGCTTTTTCGATTTCATCAAAAAGTACCACACTGTAGGGGTTTCTGCGTACTGCTTCTGTAATTTGTCCTCCCTCATCATAACCAACGTAACCTGGAGGGGATCCTACCAAACGAGACACCGTATGTTTTTCCATGTACTCCGACATATCGATTCGGATCATGTTCTTTTCTTCACCAAACATAACTTCAGCCAAGGCCTTGGATACTTCCGTTTTACCTACACCTGTCGGTCCTAAAAAGATAAAGGAACCAATGGGTCGCTTGGGATCCTTTAGGCCGACTCGAGCACGACGAACGGCACGGGCAATGGAATTAATGGCTTCTTCCTGGCCAACCACACGTTTGTGGAGTAGTTCTTCCAATTTTAACAGCTTCTGACTTTCTGTTTGAGTGAGGCGTGAAACTGGAATTTTTGTCCAGCGGGATACCACGTGAGCAATATCTTCTTCGTCCACGGTTAGCATGGATGAACCCCCAGCTCCAGATTTCCAGTTGCCTTTCATTTCTTTAAGCTCTTCTTTTAATGCTTTCTCGCGATCTCTTAATTCAATCGCTTTTTCAAAGGCTTGAATATTAACTGCTTCATCTTTTTCTCTGGTTACTGCCTTTAAGTCTTCTTCAAGTTTCTTAATATTTGGCGGCGCCGTTAAGTTTTGAATTCGAACTCTGGCTGCCGCTTCATCCATTAAGTCAACTGCCTTATCCGGCAAATATCGATCCTGAATATAACGGCTGGATAAATTAACAGCTGCCTCCAGTGCTTCATCTAAAATCTTAACGCGATGGTGGGCTTCATACTTATCCCGCAATCCCTTTAAAATCTGTAAGGCTTCTTCTGAGGTGGGTTCCCCTACAACTACTGGCTGGAAACGACGCTCCAGTGCGGCATCTTTTTCAAAATGCTTGCGATATTCATCCGTCGTTGTTGCGCCAATGGCTTGTATTTCACCTCTTGCGAGGGCCGGCTTTAAAATATTGGATGCATCAATGGCACCTTCTGAAGCTCCGGCACCAATAATGGTATGGATTTCATCAATAAAAAGAATCACATTGCCCGCATTGCGAACTTCTTCCATGACATTCTTTAAACGTTCTTCAAATTCACCACGATATTTCGCGCCTGCAAGCATAGAGCTCATATCCAAACTAACCACCCGTTTGTCCTGAAGGAGTTCTGGAATATTCCCCTGAACAATCCGCTGGGCTAGACCTTCCACCACAGCGGTCTTCCCAACGCCTGGTTCACCGATTAGCACTGGATTATTTTTAATCCTGCGGGATAGGATTTCTAAAATCCGCTCCATTTCTTCTTCACGGCCAATAACAGGGTCCAACTTGGACTCCTTAGCCATCTTATTTAAATCTCTTCCATATTGATCCAGTAGTTTACCAGATCCTAAGCCAGGCTGAGCATTTGCACCCGATGATTCATCATCAGGGCCAGCGGAAAGGCCATTGATTAGGTCGGTCTTTAAATTTTCCACGTTGACGCCAGCAGACAAGAGAATTTGGAACGCAATGCCTTCCTCCTCCATCAACAAAGCCATTAAAATATGTTCTGGCCCCACATAGTTATGGCCCATACTATTGGCCATTTCCAAAGAACCATCTAAGAGTCTTTTGGTTCGCGGAGTCAAGGCAATGGCATTCGTTGGCATACTAGAAACACTAGTCCGTCGACCAACATGTTGCATGATGTATTGATAAACCATATTACTGGTAATATTTGAACCTTGTAAAAGGTCTTGTGTCATTCCCTCTACGGCTGCAACGCCAAAGAGCATATGCTCTGAGCCAATATAACCATGGCCAAGTTCCCGGGACATTTCCTGGGCTTTCATAAGTGCAGTTCTTGCACGTTCGGTTAATCTGTCTAACATGATCAGATCAGCCTCCTTTTCATTTCATTTCTTAAAACCGTCGCTCTTAATAGGTCTCTATCTTTTTCTAACATCAATTCAGTGAGTCCAAGTTCTCGATGGAGATTTCCGGTTTGGATGCCAATAATCATAGCATCCACATCCGCTGTGCTTAATTCTGTAATCACTTCAGACTCAACCCCTAGGCGCACTTTGGATAAATGCTTTAAGGCTTCTCCCGAACTCATCAAATGAGCGTGGGATATAATTCCCAAAGAACGATAAATTAAATCTCTTGTTTCATCTCCTCTTGCACCCAAGAGCTTGTTTTGTTCTGCTACTTCAAGGGCAAGAATGGAATCGATGGTTTCTTCTATGTTGTCTACAATAAACTTCTCTGATATTCCTAAAGTTACTTCGTTAGAAATCTGATAGATGCAGCCTTCAGCTTGAGATCCTTCCCCATAGATTCCGCGGATGGTCATTCCCATCTGGGCTAATTTTTGAGCAATTAATCCAATCCGATCTCGATAAGTCAACGCTGGTAGATGTACCATGACTGATGCGCGTAGAGCGGTGCCTAAGTTGGTGGGACAAGCCGTTAAGTAACCTAACTGATTATCAAAAGCCCAGCTGAGTTTTTCTTCTAACACACTATCTAATCGGTCGGCCTCTTTATAAAGCTCAGCTAAATTTTTATGAGCGGACATAGTCTGTAGTCGCAAATGATCTTCTTCATTAATCATAATGGAAACTTCTTCAGCCTTATTACTAATAAATGCACCGATATCTGCATTGTCAATCAATTTGGAAGAGACTAAATGCTTCTCAAACCAATACATTAAATCTAGACCTTTTTCTTTCCAGAGGTGTCTAGACCGATAGTCTTCCGCTAAAGTTTTAGAAACAAAGAAGGCCTCTTCTACTCGTTCCACTAAATCTCTGGCTGTAGTTGAATCCAGTTTATGGGGAAAATTGAACATATCTATATTACGGGCCAGACGAACTCTTGATGTAATTTTTAGTTTGTTCTTATCAGTCATAGCTTAGCCTCCGTTTCCAACAGCTCTTTTAGCTCAATGATTTCATCACGGAGCTCAGCTGCTCGCTCAAAATTTTCTGTCATAACAGCCTCGGAGAGCTCTTGGCGTAGCAGCGTTATTCGCCGCCGCGAGCGAGATTCCATTGAGGTGGATGCCGGAAACTTACCTTCATGTTGCAAGATAAACTGAACTTTTCGAATGGATGGAATGAGTTGATCTCTGAAAAACCGGTAGCAAACAGGGCAGCCTACTAAGCTAGTCCGCTTAAATTCAATAAAACTGATACCACATCTTGGACAAACCTTTCCAGTGGAAATCTCATCCGATTTATTAAATAAATTATTCTCCAATAAAACCACCTCCCTGTCAACGAAGACACATTTAATAAGTGCATGAAGTAACCTGATTAAGAATCTAGAGTTTTAACTATCCTACTACTGGTATGTTAACTAACTCTTTTGTCTTTTTGTGGAAAAGAAGCTTTTAACTTAAAATCTATTTACTCCACTTTTCTTTGCTCGATTACCTCTTCACCTACTATATTACATGAAATTATTTCATTTCTTTAACTCTTCTTAGTAACTTTACGTATTCCTTACAAGTTAAGAAAACACCCACAAAATGAGTGTTTAAAATAGGACATACGTTCTTAAAGTTACTTTAAGTATACACTGAAACAACTTGAAAATCAATTCCCATTAGTGAACTCGGGATTAAACTTTGATTAAAGTTCACAGGTTGAAATTTCACAGCTTTATTCCTCTCTATTTCGAATTCTATTTGTATTTTAAACATTCCTGATTAATTCCAACTTCAACCACTGGTGCTAAAGAACTTTGTCATTTTTACAGGATCTGATGGATCTGCAATAATCCCTTTAATTTTTTAGTGAGATAGTATATTATCAAATTGAGACATGATAACACTCCTTTGCAAGTTTTGTTTTGCAACTTTATTGTACAAGGAGTTCCATGTCTCATTCTATTTTTTGCACAAAAAAGGGGTTGGTGATTATTCATCAACAGCAAATATTGTAGAGCCTTGATTATTCACCCACACTAAATATTGTAGAGCCCAAATTTAAAAAAGAGCTTCGAAATAAAATTCGAAACTCTTTTAATAACTTTAATTACTTTAATAACTATACGTCTTTTTAGACTAGCTTGATCAGTGTCTAGAGATTGAGTTTTTCCTAAACCTAATCTAGATTTCCAGGCTGGCTAGCCTGTTCATCAGAACCTGTCTCTTCTTGATCTTGATTTTTCAATTGTTCTTTTTTCGGGTTCGAATTCTTCTGTTCATCCCCTTCGATATCTTTCTTTCTATTTGATTTACCAGATGATGCTTCATAGCTTCCTTTAATCATTTCACATTCTGAAATTGGGAAGTATTCAATCACATCGTCGCCATCACCAAAGATTTTAACTTTAATTTCTTCTTTAATGGTGTTGTTATTAATGACTTCTCCCCGACCTAGAGGCGTATTAACGATGCTCCCATAACGAGGTAACCGCTTGCGAATTTCTTCATAGGTTTCCTGTTCATATTTCAGGCAACACATTAGCCGTCCGCAAATTCCAGAAATCTTGGAAGGATTTAAAGATAAGCTTTGCTCCTTAGCCATCTTAATTGAAACAGATGTGAAATCAGATAAAAACGAAGAACAACAAAGGGTTCGTCCGCATGGGCCAATTCCGGATTTCATCTTGGCTTCATCACGAACTCCAATTTGGCGAAGCTCAATTCGCGTACGGAATACGGAGGCCAAGTCTTTTACAAGGTTTCGGAAATCCACTCGTCCATCGGCTGTAAAGTAAAAAATTACTTTATTCATATCAAACGTGAACTCAACATCCACCAATTTCATTTCCAGTCCATGGTCTGCAATCTTTTCTTTGCAAATTACCATAGCCTCTTTTTCACGAGCGATGTTTTTTCGATGACGCTCAATGTCTTCATCCGTTGCTTTACGCAGTACGGGTTTTAAAGGGGCTACCACCTCTTCATCGCTGATGGGCTTTTCACCAATGGCAACTACACCCAGTTCTACGCCTCGGGCAGTTTCCACGATCACCGCATCTCCTTCTATTAGTTCTAAATCAAGAGGATCGAAATAATAAATCTTTCCGGCCTTCTTGAAACGAACTCCAACTATATTAACCATTAAGTTTCCTCCACTAGCTGAAAGAGCGTTCGATCAACAACCGTCTCTCGGTTGATATTTCGTCCAGGTTCCAATAGCCGCCCTGCACTCTCACATAGATCTACAATTCGGGTGAGTCTGGCCATGGTAAATCGTTGAGCCAGTGCTCTCATCCTGTCAATATTATACAGGAATATAAGGTTTTTGTAATCCTTGCCCGTCTTTAAGCAGGCCAAATCACGAATTCCCCATAGGAGTCCTTGAAGAAACTCTTCGGGTCCTAACTCAAGGATCGCCTTGTTTTTGATAAGTATTTTAATGCAATTACGATCTTGCAATGACTTGACCGTAGATAAGTCTGTGAGAAACTCTAAAATAAAATCATAAAACTCCCGTCGTTTAGGATCTTTTATATAAGAATCAGCCTCGCCGGGAATGCCTCTTGCTATCGCTATGGTTTCATCTAGAGCCTGATCTGTTATGTGGTGCTGACTATTAATGTATTCAGCCATTTCTTCACGAGAAATGGGAAACAAGCGGTGGATTGCACAACGTGATTGAATCGTTGGCAATAAGGTGTCTAATGTCTGGGTTAACAGGATAAAGTATACGCCAGCAGCTGGTTCCTCAATGGTCTTTAACAGACCATTTTGTGCTTGAATCGTTAGAAGTTGAGCATCGTATATAATAATCACTTTACGTCGACCTTCAAAGGGCATTACATTGGCCTCACCTATGATTCGGCGAACTTCATCCACACCAATGGATTTTCCTTTGGGACGAATCTCCGTAATATCAACATATTCACGAATCTGATCCGTATCAGGATCTAAAATTAATCTTGCTAAACTTCTTGCCATGGGTGACTTTCCGATGCCATCGGGACCCACTAAGATGTGAGAATGAGCGAGGGTGCCACTTTTAGAGGCACCCCGCAGACTTTCTCTGATATTTTTAAAACCGATCACCTGTTCACTCCTCCTAAACGCGGTAAAATTTTTCCACGTCTACAACAAACACGGTGGCTCCACCCACTTCAATATCCACAGGATAAGGTACGTAAACACCTGTAGTGGTTGAAAGTGGTGATGGGTTGGATATGATTTGATGTCTAGTTTTACAGGTGTCCTCTATAATTTGAATCACTTCTGGTAATTTTTCATCATCCACACCAATCATCATGGTTGTATTTCCACTTCTTAAAAAACCGCCACTAGAGGCCAGTTTAGTTACCCGGAATTCCTTATCAGTTAGTTCATCTAGCAAGTCTAGTGCATCTTCATCATTTACGATGGCAATAGCCAGTTTCATAATGAGCCCTCCTTTTATAAAATAATTGATTTATTATCTATTCCTATGATTATAATCTTTTCTTATATACTAATTATACCTCATATGGCAGTTTATGGCACACAATAGATAAGTCTGACAGCTTCAGGGACACTGCTTTCGCCCTTTCAAAAACAAAGCACCGCAGCAAGCTCCTCCCTTCGTTTTACTGGTTTTCCAAAAGTTTTTAGATTAAATCATAATAATTCCCTTGAAATATCTCAGTAAACTTCCTCTAATTCTTTCGAAAATTTCCTTCATCGCTTCGACTAAATACCCCATTGAAATATTATCCTAATTTGTGAACCACGTTTTCAACTTTATCTTATTTCGTCAATAAACAATTTCTCAGTTTCTTCAAACGTTTCTGTGATTACTTGGTATCTTTAGTTCTTTAACTGCTTATCGTTATTGATTATTTCAACTTGTCTTTTAAATCTCCAATTCGATCAAGAGCGTGGCTTAAAATCTCCTGACCAATATCTTCAATGGACCTCATCTTTTGATTTTTAATGCAATCGATTTTAATCCAACCATACTTCTTTGCCACATAAATGGCAGCCTCATAGGATTCTTTTAAGTGTTCTAAGCTAGCTTCGTGAATGTCTTGTTCACTACCACCGGTAATTTTATTTTTCCGTGACCGGACATTTTGCTGCTGATAAAAAGGCGGTACATCTAGGAAAAAGACTAGATCTGGCACTGGGATTCCGTATAGGTTGAACTCAAAGTCATAGAGCCACTCCAAGTAACGATCGCGTTCCGCTTGATTCTTAATCTTACCTGCCTGGTGGACCATGTTAGCGGTGGTATAGCGATCTGCTAACACAATGCCGCCCTTCAGATAGTGTGCTTTCCACTCCCCTGTCATCCAAGATGCGTAGCGATCGGCCGCAAAAAAAGTTGATGCTTGATAAGCTGAAATATCTTTAGGGTTGGGACTAAATTCTCCCATTAGGTACATTTTAACTAAAACAGAAGATTTGGATTCATAGTTTGGAAAAGCAATCTTTTGCACATCGAAACCCGACTTGTTTAAGTTCTTTTCTAAAAGATCTGACTGGGTTTGTTTTCCAGATCCATCAACCCCCTCAACGGCGATCAGTATCCCCATTACAATTCCTCCTTGATGCATCGAACTTTATGATCCGTTAAGCCGATGATCTCAATATTTTGCTCTAATAATGTTTCAATATGTTCCACCATTTCTTCATCAATCCTTTCGCCAGGCTGAAGCAGTGGGATTCCCGGTGGATAAGGAATGACTTGCTCTTGAGCCGTTGATCCGATAGCTTCTTGTAAGCTTAACTCCTTGAACTCATCGCCCACTTGCCAGGGTAAAAATCGTTGGTCGGGTTTGAGCGCTCTGTTTATCAGTGCATGGCCTGTATAGGATGCCTCCCAGTCGTCTTCTGTTTCCACTTCTTGAACAAGGGCTTTATCCAGTTCTTTTAAAGCAATTTTAATCGAATGGATATCAGCCAATCCATTTTTTGGACTGAGCATCAGCAAGAGGGAATCTCGATCATGCATCTCTGCAAAAATCCCTTTGGCCTCTAAAAATGCGTCCATAAATCGTCCTTTGTCTTGAGCATACAGTAAAAGCTTCCAAGGGTCTTGCAAAAGCTCCTCATTTAAGGGATTCAAACAAAGTCTCTCATAGTTTTCTTTGTTAAAATCCGGTGGGTCCAAGTAAGCGCCTTGGGCTAGCTCTTCCACTGACGCTTCCATGGACTCCATAATCAAATAAGAGGGGCTGGAGGTTTGGAACATATTGCTGTATTTTATAACGATTGGCTGATCTTCGCGGCAATTCCCCAAAATCAAGGCCCCTTGGTTTAAACAAGCCAAGGATTTATGGGCACTAATTACCATAGCGTCACAGGATTGGTAAAAACCTTGAAATTCTTTTAAACCAGCTAATGCAGCTCCATGGGCTCC
>JAAZGI010000102.1 GCA_012511315.1 Clostridium sp. | reverse complement strand
TGATTTTATTCTTTTGGTGTGAACGTTTGTAGCTCAATGATGGAGTAATAAAAGCAATAGATCCTTTAAACTGGTTCTGTTTTTTAGCGTACTATATTTGTTGTTTGGCCTATTAATGCTTTTTTTTGTCATTCCCTGATATAGGTTGACCGTTTACAAAGCTAAAATAACATGTTGAAAAACGGAAAGCGTATTAGAAGAAGACGAAAGTTTTCTGAGGATTTTATACTAAAAATAGTAAAGGGATATGAATCTGGAGAATTTACAGTTTCAGAAATGGCTAAAATATACGATATTAGTCCTCAAATGATTTATAGATGGATTTATAAGTATTCTAAGTATAACAAGCAATCAATTCAAGTTGTAGAGATGAAAGATAGTCAAGCGCATAAAATGAAGCAAATGGAAGCTCGTATCAAAGAGCTGGAGCGAACTGTAGGTCAAAAGCAGATGAACATTGATTATCTAGAAAAGATGATCGATCTTGCTAAAGAAAACTTCGATATTGATATAAAAAAAAACTCCAACACCCTACACTGTGGTGGTTCCAAGAACATAAAGAAGGACTAAATTACAGTTTAAATAGTCTATATAGAATGCTAGGAGTCAGCAAACAAGCTGTTCATCAAAGTCAAAAAAGACAACATCACTTTGATATGGAGTTAAATGTTTTAATTGCCCAAGTAGATATTATAAGAGAAGATCATCCAGGTTGTGGTCTAGAAAAACTATACAAGACTTTGAAACCTCAGACAATGGGACGTGATAAGTTTTGCGAGATATTTATGGAGTTGGGATATCGTGTAAGAAAGATTAAGAACTATACTAGGACAACCACCCCTTTTTGGTATAACTATCCTAATCTTATTGAGGGCATGGCAGTTACAAGACCTTTTCAAGTTTTGCAAACTGATATTACCTACTTTGATATTGATGGTAAGTTTTACTATTTAGTTTTTATAATGGATGTTTATACTCGAAAGATACTAGGATATAATATAGGTGATAATATGAGGGTGGAATGTAATCTTAAAGCTTTAAAAATGGCTTTAAAGAAAATCCCAAAACATCTTCTGGGAACAATGATCCATCACTCTGACAGGGGCTCTCAGTATGGAAGCAAAGAGTATATTATGCTGCTTAAAGGTAATGGGATAAAAGTTAGCATGGGGATGATAGCACAGGATAATGCTTTTGCAGAAAGAGTAAATGGAACTATTAAAAATGAATATCTTAAACTGTGGTATATACCTGATTTCAAGACTTTAAGAAGGAAAACAAGACAAGCGATCAACCATTACAATAAGAAGCGATTGCATATGGCTTTTAATAATGAGTATTCTCCTGGGGAATTCAAGAAAAGTTTATTAAATTTGAAGACCCAAGAAAGACCGATGGTGATTATTTATGCCGAAGGTAATTATAAAGTCAAGGTGGCATCGAGCCACCTCGACTTTAACCCAAGAGAAGAACCTCAGGCTCATAATTGTCCGATGATAATTAATTAAAGTAGATTGAATTATTAACCAAAACGGTCAACCCTATTTAGGGAAGGTCATTTTCTCCCTTGTTTCTTATCCCTTATCTCATGTCTCTTGTTCCTAGTTTCTAGTTTCCAGTCCCTTGACACTCATATCTCTTGCCCCTTTGCAATTAGATTGGTAATCAAATATTTGTTAAACTTC
>JAAZGI010000101.1 GCA_012511315.1 Clostridium sp. | reverse complement strand
ATTGGAACAGGTGGTGCCTTAACTCGTCTGCCCAATCGAATTCAAATCATCCAAACAGCTCTAGAAGAAGAAAAGCGAATGGAATTATTGCCGGATTCTAATATTGATATCTTTGTTGATGAAGACAACATTATTGCCTCATTGGGCGTCATGAGTCTGGAGTATCCAGAGGCAGCCGCCAAGCTGGCTCGTAAAAGTTTGAGACTAGCCCAGAGGAGGGACAAGGAATAATGAATCCAAGAGTGGAAGTAAAGCTCAACAAGCTGAAACAAAATGTGCAGCAAATTGTGGGCTTGTGTGAGGGCAAGGGAATCTCTGTAGCCGGTGTCACCAAGTGTTTTTGTGCACTCCCTGAGATTGCTCAAGTTTATGTGGATGGTGGCTGTAAATTTTTGGCTGACTCTAGGCTTGAGAACTTGGAGAAACTAAAGGATTTCGATCTACCCCGCATGATGTTACGGCTACCCATGATCTCAAAAGCAGCGGAGACAGTGCGACATTCTGAAATTTCTCTAAACTCTGAAGTAGAAACCATAAGAGCTCTAAACCAAGCGGCCCAGGCTCAAGGACTCACCCATCAGATTATTTTAATGGTTGATTTAGGAGATTTGCGGGAAGGCTTTTATTATGAGAAAAAACTCTATGCTTCCTTGGAGGAAATTCTAGAGTTTAAATCCATCCAAGTGATTGGCATTGGTGTTAATTTAACTTGTTTTGGGGGAGTAATCCCAGATGAAGACAACCTTTCTCGTTTAGTGACCATTAAAGAGCAAATAAAATCCAAGTATAACTTGGATTTAGAATTAATTTCTGGAGGAAATTCCTCTTCGCTACATTTAGTATTAGAAGATGCACTGGTGGATGGAATTAATAATCTAAGAATAGGGGAAGCTTTTCTTTTAGGCCGGGAAACAGCCTACGGAGAAAATATTCCTGGTACTGAAAAAGACGTGTTTACCCTCGTGGCTGAAATCATTGAACTAAAGGATAAACCCACCATGCCCACGGGAAAAATTGGTAAAAATGCCTTTGGTGAAACCCCTGAATTTGAAGATTTAGGAATTCGCAAGTCAGCGATTTGTGCCATTGGTCAACAGGATGTAGATCCAGGGGATTTAACACCTGAAGATCCAGGGGATTTAACACCTGAAGATCCAGGGGTCCAAATTAAAGGCGCTTCATCGGATCATTTAGTTTTGGATTTAACGGACTCAAAACTTGATTATCAAGTTGGTTCGGAAATCCGCTTTAGCACGAACTATGGTGCAATTCTCTCCACCATGACTAGCCCCTATGTCAACAAAGAACTGATTGCAGAAGACTAAAACTAAACTGATTCTGTAAAACTAGATTAGGCTAAAACCATCCCTTACTTTAGCTTAAACTTCTAGGCTCAAATAGATTTGAGCTCTACAATATTTGGTGTTGGTGAATAATCACCAGCACCTTTTTTGTTCTCCTAGTTAACTTCTGATTATGATGGATCTAGAAAATTTAAATTTAAGCCTTGAAGGGAGATACTTAGACTGTGGCCCTAAGTTGAAACAATAGGTGATAGAGAATCGTCCGAGGATTTAGATTATTGATTAGCTTATATTATTGGAAATCGCTTAAAAAATCTCGAACCAGTGAGTTAGAGTGATAAATCTATTTTTGACTGTTCAGGTGGTAAATATCATTGCAGTTATAATCAAGACACTGGACAGTTTTGTTATAATGAGGAAGAAAATATTAGGTCGGTTTGTTAAAGGCGTTTAAATAAGAGACCATAAAGATTATAGTTTTAAGAAGGATTACTAAAAGTTTCAGAGAAAGGGAAAATGAAATGTTGGGATATGTGTTTGCTCTCTTAGCAACAGTGGCCTTGCCGCTGCTGGCATCTTTGTTTATGGCAGTGCGTCATAAAAAGCATAAGCCGGTGTTACTTGGTGCAGCCTGCTTTGTTGTGTTTCAAATGTTGATTCGAATACCAATTCTACAAATGGTTCTGCCAAAATGGACGGAGTTTATCCATTTTCAACTATCACAGCCAGTTTTATATTTGGTGTTTTTATCTGTAACGGCAGGACTTTTCGAAGAGATTGGACGATACATTACCATGCGCTTATTTTTAAAGGAGATGCCACTAACAGGCGCAGTAGCCTTCGGAGTCGGGCATGGGGGCATAGAAGCTTTATTATTAGTAGGTATCAATTTTATTGTAATAGGAGCTACTAAAGCACTAGCCATTGATGCTACAACCTCGTCCTTATTTTTCATGGGAGGAGTCGAACGAATCTTTGCCATGGTGGTTCATATTAGTTTATCTATTATGGTGTGGCGTTCCCTAAAAGAAGAGAAATCAAGTCTTTTATTCCTAGCAATCATTCTTCATACTATACTTAATCTAATGGCAGGCTACCAAGCACAGCTAGGGGTAAATCCACTCCTCATTGAAGGATCCATTGGATTATTTGCTGGCCTACTATTGCTTTTCACTATCATCTCAGTAAAACGGATGAATCAAAGAAGAAATTAAAGGAGAAATTAATGATGGACACTGGAAAATGTAGTGAAACAAGGAACACACAAAACAATAAGAACAGAAAGAAGGGGAACAAAACGAAACACATTAAACTAATGGTGACGTCCTTATTGCTGGGTCTAATATTCTTTTTAGGTGCTTGTGCACCCAAAGAGCTTCCAGAGGGGTTTGACGAAGCTAATGTCACTGCAATTGCTAAAGAGGTGATCGTCCAAATGTCAGAGGGCGATTTTGAAGCAGTCGTTGAACAATTTACCCCTGAGATGAAGAAGGCTTTGGATGCAAAAGCTTTAGAGGATTCAGTGGGAGGAATGCTGAAAGACTTAGGAGAGTTTAAAGGGCACAAAAAAGTATCCACTACCAGTAGTAAGAATGAAGAAATCGGAGAATTTGCCGTTGTTATTATCACATCCACCTATGAAAATGGAAATGCCACATACACCATTAGTGTGGACAAAAATGATCAAATTGTAGGTCTATATTTAAAATAAGACAAATAGGTAGAGTAGATGGAGCAAAGTAAAAACAGATAAATCCAGAAAAATAGACCCCAAAATACAAAGTAGATTTAGTATTTTGGGGTCTATCAGTTCAAACTAAATCAAT
>JAAZGI010000100.1 GCA_012511315.1 Clostridium sp. | reverse complement strand
GGCAGAGGTTCCTTTAAAAAACACTCGGAATGGTGCTGCTGGAGCTTTGCGTAACTTAAATCCAGCAGAAACTCGTCGTCGCCACTTAGATGTGTTTTTCTATGATATTGGCTACAAGGAAGGCGAACCCTTTGCCTCTTATCGTGAAATGATTGACTTTATCCACGAGATGGATTTTCCAACCGACCACTACTTTAAAGAAGCATCCAGCTGGGAAGAAATTGAAGCCATTATTGAAGAAAATATTCAGTCAAGGGCTGAACTGGATTTTGACATCGATGGAATCGTTATTGCTTTAGATGACATGAGAACCAGGGAGCTGTTAGGTTATACGGTAAAATTCCCCCGCTGGGGGATTGCTTATAAGTTTGAAGCGGAAGAGGCCATTACACGTCTCCTAGAGGTCGAGTGGAATGTAGGACGGTCTGGCCGCGTCGCGCCCACCGCAGTCTTAGAACCAGTGGAACTTGCAGGAGCCACGGTGAGCCGGGCAACTTTAAATAATATGGACGATATCCGGCGCAAGGGTGTTGCCATTGGATCTGATGTTTATATTAGACGGCGTAATGACGTCATCCCGGAAATTATGGGTCCGGTGGAGAACGATAATGAGATTGTGGAGATTACACCACCCACCCACTGTCCATCCTGTGGAACTCCCTTAACCCTTATTGGTGCTCATTACTTTTGTGAAAACACCCTGTCTTGTAAACCCCAGTTAATTAAAAGTATTGTGCATTTCACATCCCGAGACGCCATGAACATAGAGGGGATTTCTGAAAAAACAGCCGAACAACTATTTGAGGAACTAGACTTAAAAAAAGTGTCTGATCTTTATCGGTTGACTTATGATGAGTTGGTTGCCCTACCTAAAGTGAAGGATAAGAAAGCCACTAATATGCTTACCGCTATTGAAGGCAGTAAGACACCGAAACTTGAGAATTTCATCTATGCCATGGGGATCCAAAACGTTGGAGAAAAAACCTCTCGGGATCTAGCTAGTGAATATAAGATATTGGATCGAATTCGTAAACTCTCCTACGAGGAACTAATTAACATACCCGATGTAGGGGATATTGTAGCCAACAACATATTAGATTTTTTCGCAGCTCCCGATGTGAACGATGAAATCGATGCGTTATTAGAATTAGGAGTAACACCTCAAGAGCCGGAAGAAGTTAAAGTTCAAAAGAATCCCTTTATGGACAAAACAGTAGTTGTAACGGGCAGCCTTGAAGGCTATTCAAGAAAATCCATCGAGGAAAAACTCTTAGAGCTAGGGGCAATCCCTCAAAAATCAGTTAGTAAAAAAACCGATTTTGTGCTTTATGGGGAAAAAGCTGGTTCAAAGCTGACCAAAGCTCGTGAACTTGAAGTGGAAACCATTGATGAAGAGGAGTTTGAGGAGATGATCCAATGACCGACGAAAAGAAGAAAACAAAGCATCGCATCTCGGTAGGTTTTACTGTGAGACTGATCTCATGGGGGATGCTGATTGTAGCTATTTTCACCGTCATTATGACCTTTTTATCCACCTTTTATATCTGGGTAACGGACTTATTTAGCAATGCCCAGACTTTAATTACAGTGCTTATGATTACCTTTGCTATTTGGAGTTTAAGAAACTTCTTAGATTCACGAATTTACCCTATTTATAAGGTTCATGGTTTTATATTCCTAATGATGGCCATTGTAGCAGCCTATCTTTTAACCACACCTGTTTTTTAGGGCTAAGAAATCCAAATGG
>JAAZGI010000099.1 GCA_012511315.1 Clostridium sp. | reverse complement strand
TTATTGATGAGATTGACTTGAATGGCATTGTCACAGGAATCATGGCTGAGGAGTATTTGCTTTACTTTGAAGTGGTCAAGGATCTCTAAAGAGCCACCAACATGATCATCGTGGGGATGAGTAATAATTAAAGCGTTCAGGTTACGAAGACCAAGGTTCTTTAAATAACGAACTAAAGAGGGTGCGGACTCTAGTGGTCCGGCATCAATTAAAAAAGACTTGTCATGAAACTGGATTAGCGTAGCATCTCCTTGACCCACATCAATAATATGAATCTTTAAGGGATCTTCGTTCCAAAGAATGGGAAGATTTTTATAAATGGATGGGTTGCCAGACAAAAGCATAGTAAACTTTTGTTGCCCAAGGCCTAGGGAAACAAGGAGTAAAGATAGGAAGAGAGGGATTATTATTAGTAATCTTTGCTTGAATTTATTTTGTGTTTTAAATCTTAGTTTCCACTTAGCAAGAAAGAGTTTAAGTTTCAATATGATTCTCCTCGGATAAATTCTATTATATGATATAATAATTTCAATAATGCTTGTTTTTATGCAGGCTTACAATTGCAATAATCATAAAGTATAGAAATGGAGAAAAATTATGGGAACTATAAGTACAGTGCTAAGATATGCTCCTAAATTTATAGGTTTTGCCGTACGTAGATTTACCTTTAAGCAAGAAAAGAAAAAATTAGATGTAAAAGAAGCTCGCCTGCGAGCCTTTAAGATTGTTCACCAACATACCCATGATATTTTAAAGGCCACAAAAACTAAAGTGGTTACAAATGGTCTTGAAAATATACCAAAGGATGTTCCGGTTTTGTTTGTTGGAAATCACCAAAGTATCTTTGACGTAGTGGCGCATATGAGTCAAATGGAAAAACCAACAATTTTTATTGCTAAAAAAGAACTTCGAGCCTTGCCAGTATTTGGTAAGTGGATGGAAGAAATGGGCTGTCTCTTCTTAGACCGAGAAAGTCCAAGAGAAGCCGTTAAAGTTATTAATGAAGCTGCACGCCGTATGCGGGAAGAAGAAGTCAACGGTTCGATTTATCCTGAAGGGACCAGATCCCGCTCAAGCCAAGTTAATGAATTCCAAAGAGGAAGTTTCAAACTAGCCGAAAAGGCAGGCAGTCCTGTAGTTCCTGTTATGATTGATGGTGCTTACAAAGTTTTGGAAGGGGAAGGTAAACTTCAAGAAAACCAAACAATTTACTTGAAATTTCTACCGCCAATCTACATTGACCAGTTATCGAAAGAGGAATCCAAAGTCATTCATAAAACTGTTCGACAACTGTTAGTGGATGAAATTACAGCCATTCACCAATCCCAAGGCAAAATGAAGTAAGTTTTTAAAACAATTTACCAATGAGGGGCCAGAGATTTTAGATGCGAATTTCACACATAAAATCTTTAGTGGATAAAAACTGTAAATCAAAGTAGCATAAGTAAGGAAAACATTTAAAACCTTAAATAATTAACAATGGGAGTCCCTCAACATTAAATGCTGGTGGACTCCCATTGTTATGGTAAACTCCATAACAAAAAAAGCCTTATGCTATAAGCACAAGGCGTCATTATAAAAATAATTTAAAGACTTGTTTATTCTTTGGTTTTAGAGTCTAACGTTTCGGTCTACCGGTTGCGACAAAGAAATGAATGTGTCAGTTCTTTGAACACCTTGGATTAAATTAATGCTGCCTAAAAGTAGCTCTTGAAGATGTGAGATGTTTTTGCAGATCACCTTTGCAAAAAGAGTATAGCCACCTGTTGTGTAGTGAAGTTCCACGATTTCTTTGATTTTACCCATTTCTTCAACAGCTTCTTGGAAAGAAGAAGTCTTGTCGAGATAAACACCAATGAAACAACATACGTCATAACCCAGTTTTGACATATCCAAAAGGATTTTCGTCCCTTTGATAATACCCATGTCTTCCATTTTCTTCATACGAACGTGGATAGTCCCACCGGATACGTGACAGATCCGAGCTATTTCCAAATAAGGTGTTCTGGCATCCTTAATTAATATATCCAGAATTTGAAGATCCAGATCGTCTAATGATACACTTGCTGCCATAGTATGTCCTCAACCCCCTTTAAAGTATAGAATAACGATTGCAAATTGATGATTTGATCAATATAGACCCAGATCAGGTCCTTAATTATCAAATTTCAATCTTTGTACGTTTTAATTATAACCATTTGAATTTAATTGTAAAGCCTTTTTTGCTTAATTGTTATGAAACTATTAAAAAACATCTCTTTTGAAGTGATTTTGATTTTTGAAGTGGGGTTTAATCTATATAAATAACAAATGCTAAACTCATATATCGGTGCCTTGATACGAGACTGTTAATATATGATAGATATACCAAGGGATTTTTAAACGGTTATCGGAGGAGGTGTTGGGCGTTTAAAGAGATATATTTGGAGTATTTTTAAATTTTCCTGTGAAAAGGCTTGAAAGCAAGCCTTCTTTTCATTAAAATAGACCTGTGTGTCATTAAGGAGGTAATCAAATGAGACTTACCGGTATTTTAATTTTGGATATTCTTTTAACGGTGCTGTATGCTTTTATTATCATGATTTTATTTAATGTGGCTAACATGTATTTTTTAAGAAAGCATGTTATCAACAAATGGATCATGCTGGCTATTGCGCTGGTTATGTTCGGAGGAACTTTAGCACTTCTATATTTTTATCCAAACAGCTACTGGCATTTAATTCCATTCACCTTATCCTTGTTCTCATTCTTATGGTTCATCGATTTGCGGAGACGGAAAATGAATCAAAAGCCAGAAAAAGAAATTGTTATTAAACCAAAACCAAAGCCAAACCGGGCTAAACAACTAGCTAAGGCCAATTCTTCTAAGAAGGAAGAGGAGCCAAGGTCTAAACCATCGGGAAAGAAGTAGTTCTCGAAGTGTTAATGCCTTTAAAAAAAGAATCCAGCGGATGAATTTTCATCCGCTGGATTCTTTTTTTACTTGATCGGTTTTTACTTGATCGGTTTTTACTTGATCGGTTTTTACTTGATCCATTTTTTAGGCTTTTTAATCGTTTTGTCCAGCTAGAGTTCAACTAGAGTTCACAGACCTATTTTAAGTGTCCAAGCTAAAACTTAGTAATTAATTTTATGAGCATCCTGTGGTAGTTCCACAATCCAGACAAACTTTACAAGTTCCATTCATCACCATACGGGTAGATGAACAGTTGGAACAAACAGAACCATATAATTTTTCGCCATTTTCTTCTGCGTCTTTGATTAGATCTTTGGAAGACATAGATCCATAGGAAGGATCAAAGTCAGCATCAGAGGGATTGACTCCTTTTAGAGGAACTTCCCGATAAGCAGGGTGGAAGTTATCTAATTCATTGACTTCTGGTTTAATCTGGCATCTGGAAAAGTCACCCATTTCAATGTCAATAATTTTTGAAATTAAATCAGAAATTGAAGTGACGTGTTTAATGTAAGGATGTTTGGAAACAAAACCATAAGGTTCATATTTTTGTCCACGTAACATTTTAGAAATGTCATCAGCTGGAATACGATACT
>JAAZGI010000098.1 GCA_012511315.1 Clostridium sp. | reverse complement strand
CATCCATTTGGAATGAGATCTTAAGCTTTGATAAAAACGCTCTTCAAAATACAAGTTTTATAGAAGTAGTTCAACACTTATTCAATAAAGTTCAGGCTGGTGCACAAACTTATCCCCTCTTTCTAATTATCCACTCCATGAGCTTTATGGAAGTAGATAAAGAAAAAGGACGCCAAGCCATGAACCATTTCTTTGGTAAAATTGAAGACGGTCTTTTTTCTGCTCTCAAGGCAGATCCTGATATTTGTCCGGATGTCTTTACCGACGAATTCACTGAAAAAAGTTTCGTACGCTTTGTGATTTCCAATGTGTTGGCTTTAATTATTAACCGCTCTGGTGATATTAAATTCTTAGAACAAATCATCCAAAAGACCATCTATTAAATAAACTCCCACCTCTTGGTGGGTTTTTATAAAAACATAAATGAACACTGTTCATTATCAAGGGGGAAGATATTATGCAAGCAATCTTTGAAACAATTTTCGACGTCGTCTATCTCACCACTGTTATTACTTTAGGGATTATCATAGTTCGTCGCTCTAAGGGGAATCAGGAGTATTTCCTGTTCGGTATTATGGCCATTACCCTAGGTCTAGGTGATTCTTTTCACTTAATTCCACGAGCCGTTGCCTTAAATGGTTCTGGTTTAGAGGACTTCGCTCCAGCTCTGGGTATCGGGAAATTCATCACGTCTATTACTATGACCATCTTTTATATTCTTCTTTATCACGTTTGGCGCAAACGGTATGAAATTAAAGGTCAACTCGGATCTTTGATTCTCATTTATGCTTTGGCAGTTGTTCGATTTGTCCTTACTGTTCTACCACAAAATCAGTGGACCAGCTTAAATGCTCCGGTCAGCTGGGGAATTTACCGAAACATTCCCTTTGCTATCATGGGACTCATCACTATTTATCTCTTCTACAGGAGTGCTAAAGAAGAGAATGATCAACCTTTCCGCTGGATGTGGTTAACCATTGTTTTAAGCTTTGCCTTCTACGTACCTGTTGTCCTTTGGGGGGATACGCATCCCCTAGTCGGTATCTTAATGATTCCAAAAACTCTTGCCTATGTTTGGACCATTTGGATTGGATACAGCGATATGAAAAATCAACTCAAGGATCACACCGTAGCCAAAGCTATCAGCTAAAAATTGACCTTTGATTCTAAACTCGCTGTTTATATTGCTTTTTAAGGATTTCATTCTGGTTTTAGTGACTGTTTTAAGCCTATCAAATAGGCTTAATCAACTTTCTCAGTTTGCTTATCCCATCAATTAAAGACCCCTTGGCAGAAATTAGCTTCCTGCCAAGGGGTCTTTGCTTTAAATCATTCTATTTAAAGCAATAATACGCACTATCCTAGTCTTTATTCAAGCCTATATCTATTGAATAATTTGCCTTTAAAAGTGCTTCTACTTTCTATTTTCTACTTCAATGAGGGAACTCTAAATCCCCTCCTCCAATATTTCATAGATCAATTCCATATCTAAATTCTCTCGGATAGCATCTGCCAATAAATCATATTGACTTTCCTTGTAGGCCTGCCAATCAAAGGATATGTCTTTTAGGGTCACGCCCTTGCGTTCACTTAAAGCGGTAAGGATTGCCTCGCGACAAGCTGCATTAGTAAAAAGACCATGGATATTCGTGCCATAGACATTCTTTTTTTGACAACCATCCATTTTCCCATCTTGAAGCTGAATGAGTGGCTCGACTCCACCTTTTCTTTTTATAACACCCGCTTGATACTCAAACCCTTCTATTGTGTTATGGCTTAAAGCATGAAGAACCCCTGCTACATTTAAAAACTCTCCCTTAAGCTGTTGAGGCTTTTTATGGTCTGTTAATTTTGTTTTTACCGGGAGAAGCTCTAAGCCTTTTAATCGCTCTTTCCCTTCATCGTCTTCAATCTCAAGGCCAAGCATTTGAAAACCAGCTCCAATACCTAGAATGGGTATATCCTTGTCGGCTAATTCTTTAATGGCTTCTTCTAAACCAGATTTCCGTAGCCACTTTAAATCATCCATGGGATTTTTTGTGCCAGGGATGATGACTAAATCTGGTGTCCCTATATCACTTGCCTTTGCGACAAATCGGACACTGACCTCTTTCATGGCCTCAAAGGGTGCCACATCGGTAAAATTCGAAATTCTTGGAAAGCGGATTACTGCAAGATCAAGGAGAGCACTTTCTTTCTTCTGGCTGGTATATTTTGCCAGGCTATCTTCTTCCTCAATATCGACCTTAATATAAGGCATGACCCCTGCCACGGGCTTTTTGGTTAATTGCTCAATCATTTTTATGCCATCTTGAAATAAAGTCGGGTCGCCACGAAACTTATTAACCACGGTAGCCTTCACCATCTCTTGTTCATCTTCTTCTAACAGAGCAATAGTACCATAAAGCTGAGCAAACACCCCGCCGCGATCAATATCCCCCACTAAGAGAACAGGAGCTTTCGCCATTTTAGCCATCCCCATGTTGACAAAATCGCCTTCTTTTAAATTAAGTTCTGCAGGACTACCAGCTCCTTCAAGAACAATAATGTCATAGTTTTCTGCCAGCTGGTCATAAGAGTTCTTGATCTCTTGAACCAGTGAATCCTTCATTTT
>JAAZGI010000097.1 GCA_012511315.1 Clostridium sp. | reverse complement strand
GCTTATCCCTAGATCCTTACAATGCTTGGGGCGTCATCCTGATGCAGACCATTTCCTTTGCTCCTTTAAATGCTCTATTTTTAAATGGTCTGTTAACTAAAATTGATAGCAACGCCTTGCGGTCAGCTCAAGATTTGGGAGCTCGCTCTGGAGCGGTCTTAAAAGATATTGTTCTACCGTTAATTCGGCCTGGGATTTTAGTTAGTTTACTCTTGTCCTTTGTTCGTTCCTTAGCGGACTTTGGAACACCGATTATCATTGGTGGGCGATTTAGCACCATAGCCGCGGAGATTTATCTTCAGTTCACTGGCTACTCAAACCTTGAGAAGGCCTCAGCCATGAACATGTTTTTAGTGCTACCCTCCATTGCCGCTTTCTTCTTTTATCGCCGATTAATGAAGCGTTCAGACCAACTAAGTCAATCGGGGAGAGGAAAACAAGAGCAACTGGAAATGTCTTTGCTGAAAGCTGGCCCCATCGGGCTATCAGCAATCCTTGTCAGTCTCGTCTTTTTTGTGATGATGATTCTACAGTATGCCACCATCTTTTTATCTGGATTCCTGCGAAACAGTCGTGAGGGTTATGTATTTACCACCCGTTATTTGGAAGAACTAATCCGAATTGATTCTAGCACCATGGTACGTAGTGTCCAATATGCCCTAGTGGTGTCCTTGGTTGGAACTCTGTTTGCCATGCTGTTTGCTTACTATATGGACCGCCGCAAGATTATTGGTCACAATTTGTTTGACGGTTTGGCAACCCTACCTTATATGATTCCAGGAGTTAGTTTTGGAATCGGTTATATCCTAGCTTTTAATAGTCCCCCTATAAAGTTAACGGGGACGGCTCTGATTGTTATGGCTAATATGCTGTTTAAGCAATTACCCACCACCACAAAAATTTGTTCAGCGGCTTTAACCCAGATTCCCAGTTCCATGGAACGTGCAGCGCGAGATCTAGGTGCCGGGCAACTTGGCGTTCTGCGCGATGTAATTTTACCTAGTATGAAACCAGCTTTTTTAAGCTCTTTTGTCTATAACTTTTCCAGTAGTATGACCACAGCTGGGGCCATTTTATTCTTGATTAACCCCAGCCGTAAATTAGCCGTCTTTAAACTGTTTGATTCCGTTTATTCTGGAGAATATGCCATGGCGTCGTTAATTGCAGCCTTAATTATTGTGATTGTCTTGATTACTGAAGGACTGGCCTATTTCTTGGTCGGAAGGGAGGGATTGTTCCGTGTATTTACAAATAGATCATCTTCATAAAAAGTTTAGTGACAAGTCCGTTGTGGACAACCTCTCCTTAAATTTAGAGCAAGGCAAGTTATTATGTATCCTTGGAGCCTCTGGTTGCGGAAAGACCACCACCCTAAACATGGTGGGCGGTTTTATTAAACCCGATTCAGGGACCATCCTCTTGGATGGGGAGGATATCACAGGCATTCCATCGGAACGCCGCCCGGTTAGCACCGTGTTTCAGGCTTATAGTCTATTTACCCACATGTCAGTCTTAGAAAATGTGATTTATGGACTAAAGTTTAGAAACTATACAAAAAAAGACGCCGTTGAAAAAGGCAAACGTTACTTGGACCTAGTGGGTCTGTCCGATTATGCCAATGCTAGAATTCATGAAATAAGTGGAGGACAACAGCAGCGAGTAGCCTTAGCCAGAGCACTGATCGTAGAACCAAAGGT
>JAAZGI010000096.1 GCA_012511315.1 Clostridium sp. | reverse complement strand
AACAGGTAAGGGCTGGTTTTAAATAAAAAGGATAGAACTTTTACTGTGATAGGTAGAAAGCAGCTAAACCCAACGATTCAGCTGCTCCATTTGATTTAATATTTAACTCGATGCATTTCAGATTTTTAAAAAACAGTTAAGCTCTAGGATGGCTACTATCGTAGATTTCCATAAGCTTGTTTTTCTTTTTTAATTCCTCATAGCGCAAGGTGGCATTAATATCCGTATGTCCCAGCATTTCTTGGACAGCTTTCATATCAGCACCATTATCTAGTAGATGGACGGCAAAGGAATGGCGCAAGGTATTTAAATTAACATCCTTAGTCATCCCCGTTTGTTCCTTGTAATTTTTCAAAAGCTTCCAAACACCCTGTCGTGTAATGGAGTCCCCTTGATTGGAGGTGAATAAAAAGTTAGAAGCTTCGTTGGCCATCTTATCTCGAATGGTTATATAGATCCGCAAGGAATCAGCTGCTTTGGTTCCCATGGGAATCAAGCGCTCTTTTCCTTTATTGCCAGTGCAAACCAAATAGCGTTTTTCTAAATTAACATCCGTCACTTTTAAATGAATAAGCTCTGATACTTTAAGACCTGAGGCATATAAAAGTTCCAGCATCGCTCGATCTCGTTTTCCTTTATTGGTTTCAAGTTCTGGCGCCTCGAGGATTTGTCGAATCTCCTCCACTGTTAAAATCTGAGGCAGATCTCGGTCAAGACGGGGTAATTCATAATATAAAATAGGCGCTTCCAAAACAAAGCCCTGGCGACGAAGAAACTTATAGAAATTCCGCAAGGTGACTAGATTTCGAATAATGGATGACTTTGAAATCCCTGATTCCATTAAATGCTCGGTGTAGGAGACAATTTGAAGTTCCTCAAATTGATCAAGTTCCAGCTTTTCCTCATGCATAAAGGCTTCAAATTTTTTTAAGTCGCGGCGGTAAGCGTCAATGGTATTTTTTGATTTATTTTGTTGAACTAGATTTTGTAAATAAATATTAATTTGATCATTCATAATTTTTTAAAGCTCATCCAAGTAGAGTGCACATAGACTTTTAGCATCTATAAGTTCTCCTCTGCGGATACAGCCTTTAACCTCCTCTAATGTCATCTCAAAGTATTCAAAGGATTCATCTTGATCCCGAGCAATGGGTGCTTTCTCTAAGTTAGTGGCTCGATAAATATAAAGTTTTTCATCAGAATAACCTGGACTGGTTAAGGCTTCTCCCAAAAACTCAATGTGGTGGGGATAAAAACCAGTTTCTTCTTGAAACTCGCGACGCGCAGTATCTAAAGGGTCTTCACCCTCATCCAATTTACCGGCGGGAAGTTCAAGGACAGCTCCCTCAAAGGGTTTTCTAAATTGGCGCAAGAGAATAATTTTATCTTCAGCTGTATAACCTAAAATAACGACTCCGGCGGCATGTCGAATGATTTCTCGCTTAGCACGGTTGCCAAGATCTGTTTCTACATCATGAAGTTCAAGAGTTACAATCTTACCAGTATACAGAATATCTTTTTTTATGGTCTTTTCTTTATTAATCATAAATTCCTTCCTTTGCTATTGACAGCAAGTTCTAAATGATTGAATCAAAGGGTTTGCATCTAGTTTTAAGGTTATACTGTTTTATTGAATGATTCCAACGCCATTTATATTCTAAAAATGAGCCTATGAAAGGCTTCTTAAATCTCTTTGATTAATGAACCCTATTTATATTTAAAATAAAATATTAAAGCTAAGACTCTTATATTTATTATTATCTTAAGAAGACTAATTAACATTATGACATAAAAAGAAGAAAATTAGTAGTCTTAGACTGACAAAAAACAGAGTAAAATTTTAATATTATGTAAAACCTACTCCTTATTCTTGAACAGGACCAGGTAATTCCTCCTTGGATAAATTTGATTTGAATTTCATCATAAGTCTTAGAAAATAGAATCATTGTT
>JAAZGI010000095.1 GCA_012511315.1 Clostridium sp. | reverse complement strand
GCTGCGAAAGCGACGGTTTCATCTAAACCAAGACCATCTCTTTGGATAAATAAAATTAAAGCTCGTTGATAATCATCAGAATCTGGATTGAATGATTCATCAAGATGGATTTTAGCGATATTTTCCTCAAATAGACTATAAGAGACATCAAAATTCATTGACCTTAAAGGTATAATCTCACGGGTTAGCGGATCAAGAAGTTGGCGAAAGTCTCTTCGCCAGCGGTTCATTGTGTTTTGTCTTAAAATAACATCTTGGTAGAAGCTATCAAAAATATCGGTTCCGTCATAGTAGAGGAGCATGGAAGTATCAATGCTTTCAGCGGCATATGCTTGAGCTTTTTTATAGGTAGTACCGTTTTGTTGGAAGTTTGTTATATTAACTATTCGAAATGTGTGCTCAGGATAATTAGATTTCATATATTCTGCGAACACAGGACGGTAGACTTCGTCTTCCTCACGAGTGTTATCAATAATTAAAGATAGATCACGGGCCACTGGCTTTGTGGAATGCGATTTAGGGTTTCCTGGAAGGTATTCACTAGACTCACTAATAATGCCCGTTTGTGGGAAGGAGAACAAGTCACTTTCTAAAGTAAAAGAAGATGAAAGTTTCGAAGAGTTGGTATGCGGATTTGTGGAAGGAAAGATATTTACTGGAAGTGTACTTTTTGAATCGCTCAAAGCAGTCTCTATGGATTGGGTTGACTTAGGATTATCTAGGTGAAGGGGATTGGGTAAATTTATATCACAGCCTGAGAGTAAAAGTCCAGCACAGACTAGGTAGAGAAGAAGAGAAATTTTCATAGGAAATCCTTTCAAAAGTAAATTAATAAGTCGGTGGGTTAAAAAAAATAAGATAGGGGATGGTCTTGAAAACGTATTCTTATGTAGGTTTGAAAGTTATTTTTATTATTTTAGCATAGAAAGTAAAGAGAAATAAGACATTTTAAAGTATATCCCAGAGAGAATCTAAATTTATGCAAATTTTCACCCGAAATATAAAATTGTTAATAAATAAACCTGGGTAAAAAACATTGCTAAACCACTGTTTTAGCCTGTTTAAGTGCAAAAAAGACAAATTTAAATATTAAATTTTAACGTCACAGATATAAATAGTGTTAACAATTTGTTTAGAAAAAGAGATAAAAAGAGCTGTAACTGGCATGTAGACAAGGTTGTAGCAGTTGTTAATTTTGTGACTAATTTTTTTCGGCAAAAATTACGTTTTTATTAACAATTGGCAAATCACGCTATCTCCAATATAATTGAAGTGGAGATTTTACAACTAGACTATTTATACATTTATGGAGGTAACTATGGAAAACGTGAAAAGAACGCCTGTTTACGAATCCTACGCAAAGTACGATGCAACTGTCGTACCATACGCAGGATGGGAAATGCCAGTAGAATTTATTGGTCTTGTGCCTGAACACCACAAAGTTCGTCAAGATGCAGGGATTTTTGATGTCTCCCACATGGGTGAAATCACAGTCAAGGGTAAGGATGCTCTTAAGTTTGTTAACTACTTAGTAACCAACGATGTCACAAAGCTCGTGGACAATCAGGTTCAGTACACATTTATGTGTGACGAGAACGGTGGGGTAGTAGATGACTATCTTGTATACCGCTTCAAAGAAGATGATATTCTTTTAGTTGTTAATGCAGCAAACTCTGATAAAGACTTTGCCTGGATTAAGGAACGGGTTGGCGATTTTGATGTTGAAGTAGAAAATATTTCTGATCAAACAGGTCAAGTTGCGGTTCAAGGACCAAAGGCTGAAGAATATCTCCAAAAGATGACTGATTTTGATTTGTCACAGATTAAGTTCTTCCATGCACAAAGAGATGTAAAAATCGGTGGAATTAACAGCATGGTTTCCAGAACTGGATACACTGGCGAAGATGGCTTTGAAATTTACACGGACGCAGAAGATGTAGCAAAGCTTTTTGAAATGATTGCTGATGCAGGAGTTCAACCAATTGGACTTGGTGCAAGAGACACCCTTCGTTTTGAAGCTGGCTTACCTTTATATGGTCAAGAAATGTCCAGTGAGATTAATCCATTAGAAGCAGGTTTTGGTTTCTTCGTAAAGTTAAACAAAGAATCTGATTTCATTGGTAAGGATGCTTTAATTAAGCAGAAAGAAGAAGGACTAACAAGAAAAATCGTTGGTTTTGAAATGGCAAAGGGTAGCCCACGTGAAGGTTATGAAGTTTACAAGGGCGATAAAAAAATTGGTCATGTAACAACTGGTTACATTTCACCAACTTTAGGTAAAGCTATTGGTAACGCTTTGGTCGATATCAATGAAACAGAACTTGGCAATACCTTTGAAATAGCTGTTCGGAAGAAAAGATTACCAGCAACAGTTATCAAAAGACAGTTCCTACCAAAAGACAAATAATGCAAGTTTAAGCTCTTTAGGTTTACACTTGAAGGTTAAATAAGATAGAATGGATACTATAAAACATTTTTAAAGGAGATTTATTATTATGGAAAACGTAAAAGAAAACTTATTGTACACAAAGGATCATGACTGGGTTAGAGTTGACGGCGATAAAGCATACTTTGGAATCACAAACCATGCTCAGGAAAGCTTAGGCTCAATCGTTTATGCTGAAGCACCAGAAGTTGATGATGAGTTTGCAAAGGGCGAAGCATACGGCGTAATTGAATCCGTTAAAGCTGCAACAGACGTTAACATGCCTGTTGGTGGAACCATCGTTGAAGTTAACGAAGATGCAGTGGATGCACCAGAAATGTTTAATGAAAATCCATGGGAAAACTGGATTGTTGCTGTTGAATTAGCAGACAAAGCTGAGTTAGAAGGATTACTTTCACCAGAGGATTATAAAAAGCTTCTCGAGGAGGAATAAAATTTGAATCATCCATATCTTCCAGGTACCGATAAAGACCTGAAGTTTATGCTTGATCGGATTGGCGTATCATCGGTAGAAGACCTGTTCCAGGCTGTACCGAAAGATGTTAGGCTTCAAGGTCTTTTAGACCTTGAGCCTGCCAAATCTGAGATTGAAATTAGACGAAATATCGGTGCGATGGCAAACAAAAATAAATCTGTTGACGATCTGACTTGTTTCTTAGGAGCGGGATTCTACGATCACTTTATCCCATCCACAGTAAAACACATTGTATCTAGATCAGAATTTTATACAGCTTATACACCATATCAGCCTGAAATAGCTCAAGGAACTCTTCAGAGCGTTTGGGAATATCAGTCCATGATGTGTATGCTCACTGGTATGGACGTTTCTAACGTTTCCATGTATGATGGCCCAACTGCAGCAGCAGAAGCAGCCATGATGGCCACGGGCGTTAAGCGTCGGAATAAAGTTTTAGTATCAGAAGGTGTTCACCCTGATACCAAAGCTGTCATGAAAGCTTATCTTGAATTCAGAGATGTGGAAATTGAGTATGTTCCACTAACTGAAGAAGGACGCACTGACGCTGCAAAACTAGGCGAGCTTCTTGATAAAGAGGTTGCTGGATTAGTTGTAGCAAATCCTAACTTCTACGGTGTCATTGAAGACTTGACAGAAGTGAATGAAAAAGTTCAAGGCAATAAATCCCTTCTAATCATGCAAGTTGACCCAATTTCCTTGGGACTTTTAAAGACTCCAGGTGAAATCGGTGCCGATATCGTCGTTGGTGAAGGACAAGCCTTAGGTCAAAACATGAACTATGGTGGTCCTACATTAGGTTTCTTAACAACCACAGACAAGTTAACACGTAAAATTCCAGGCCGGATTATTGGGCGTACCACAGACTTGGATGGAAACCCAGCCTATGTACTGACTCTTCAAGCTAGAGAACAGCACATTCGTAGAGAAAAGGCTACATCGAACATCTGTTCTGACCAAACCCTAAACTCAATTGCAGCAGGAGTATATCTTGCTACAATGGGACCTGAGGGAATGAAGACTGCAGCCATTCAGTCTGCTCAAAAAGCACACTATCTGGCTAAAAAATTAGAAGCAACTGGAAAGTTCAAGTTAAAGTATAGCGCTCCGTTCTTTAAAGAATTTGTGATGGAGACTGAGCTTGACGTTAAAGATTTAAACAAGAAGCTCATGGATAAAGGCATTATGGGCCCATTGAATCTGGAAGTTCACGGACATCCAGGTGAAGTTCTCTTTGCAGTAACAGAAAACCGTTCTAAAGCAGAGATGGATAAGCTCGTAGAAGCTTTGGAGGTGATCTAGATGTTTGATACCTATAGAAAAACTATTTTTGACCTCTCCAAGGAAGGCAGACGCGCAATCTCTCTTTCTCCAATGGAAGTAGAGGAAGTTGCACTGGATGACTTAATCCCAGCAGAATTACGTCGTGAATCGGAGTTGAATTTACCTCAGGTTACACAGCTGGACGTTATGCGCCACTATACGCTGTTGTCCAAATTAAACTACTCGATTGATGCAGGGTTCTATCCATTAGGTTCCTGTACCATGAAATACAACCCGAAAATTAATGAAGACATGGCAGCCTTAGGCGGTTTTGCAAGAACTCATCCACTACAGGATGAATCAACGGTACAGGGTGCTTTAGAAGTAACTCATAAGCTCAGCGAAGCTCTTTGTGAAATCACCGGTATGGATGCTGTAACACTGCAACCAGCAGCGGGTGCTCACGGAGAAATGACAGGGCTATTGTTGATTAAGCAGTACCACAAATTACGTGGTGATACGAAGCGGACAAAGATTATCGTTCCAGACGCAGCCCACGGCACCAACCCAGCTTCAGTACAAGTTGCTGGATTTGACGTTATTGAGGTTCCTTCCGATAAGAATGGGGACGTGGATATCGATGCACTAAGAGCGGTAGCTACCGATGAAGTGGCAGGTCTAATGTTGACCAACCCCTCTACATTAGGTATGTTCGAGTCTCATATCAAAGAAATTACAGACATCATTCACGAATGTGGTGGATTAGTATACTATGATGGCGCAAACTTAAATGCCATTATGGGTAAAGTACGTCCTGGCGACATGGGCTTTGATGTTCTGCACTTAAACTTACATAAAACAATGTCAACACCACATGGTGGTGGAGGCCCAGGATCAGGTCCTGTTGCTTGTAAGAAGATATTGGCTCCATACCTTCCAGTTCCTGTTGTTCATTACGAAAAGGAAGCTGATAAGTATTCATGGAACTATGATTTACCAGAAAGCATTGGTAAGATTAAAGGATTCTTCGGAAACTTTGGTGTTTACCTAAGAGCTTACGTTTATATCCTATCCATGGGTAACGATGGCTTGAAGAAGGCGTCAGAAGACGCAGTTCTAAATGCTAACTACATTAAGTTCTCCCTAGGGGATGACTATAAGAACATCAACGAAAGACCAACAATGCACGAAGTAGTATTCGCTGGATTAAAAGATAAGTCTACAGGAATCACTACCCTTGACGTTGCAAAACGGTTAATCGACTATGGATTCCATCCACCTACAGTTTACTTCCCATTAATTGTTGATCAAGCATTGATGGTAGAACCAACTGAGACAGAATCCAAGGAAACGATGGACCACTTCATCGGCGCCATGAAGATGATTGCTGAGGAAGCCAGAACGAATCCTGAAATATTTAAGACTGCACCACATAATACACCGGTTCGCCGTGTGGATGAAGTTGCAGCCGTTAAGAATCCAATCCTGAAATGGACACCGGATCTTAAGGAAAAGATTGGTGAAGATGATGCCGTCAAGCCAATTGATTGTACTCCATAAAAAAATGACTGTATAAGATATAATAGGGGAGAATGAATGAGTAAAAAGATCGCGATTATAGGAGCCGGTCCAGGCGGCTATGTTTGTGCCATTCGCTTTGCACAGTTAGGGGCGGAAGTCACCTTATTTGAAAAAGCAAGAATTGGTGGAACATGTTTAAACTGGGGTTGTATCCCAACTAAGGCGCTACACCGTAGCGCTGAGGTTTTCCATGATACGCTTCATGCTGCGGACTATGGAATAGAAGTTGAAGGAACACCAAAGGCAAACGGACAAAAAATATTTGACCGCAAGACAAATGTTGTTGAGACCCTTGTCACTGGTGTAGAGCAGTTAGTTGAAGCCAATGGTATTCGCGTCATTATTGATAAAGCGAAGCTCACTGGCGGGAAAAAAGTTGCTTGGTCTGAAGGTGAAGAAGAATTCGATAACATCATCATCGCCACAGGAACAGTCCCATCAGCACCACCGATCGAAGGAGTAGACCTTCCAGGATTGCTGGATTCTGACAAGCTGTTAGCTATGAGTGAAATTCCAGAGTCTATGATTGTTCTGGGTGGATCGGTAGTAGCTATGGAATTTGCTTCCATTTATGCAACACTTGGTACTAAAGTTACTCAGGCTGTTCGTTCAAGAATTCTTAGAATGGTGGACACTGAAATCATTAAACGCGTTAAGCCGCTTTACAAGAAGCAGGGTATCACGATTAATGAAAAAACAACACCCAAGAAGATCGAAAAGACTGAAAACGGCTTTAAAGTTTATTTTGACAAAAATGGTAAGGACTACGAAGTTGAGGCTCAGCATGTGCTGGTAGCTCTCGGTCGTGAGCCAGTATCTAAAGGTCTGGGCTTTGAAGAAGTTGGTATTGAATTGAGCAAGGGCTCCATCGTTGTTGATGATAACCTGAAAACTACAGCTGACGGCATTTATGCCATCGGTGATATCAATGGCATCGCTCTGTTAGCACATGCTGCTGAACATCAAGGCGTTTCTGTTGCTGAACATATCATGGAAGGGAAACCAGTTGAACATGTTCCCGTTCCAAACTGTATCTTTACTTTGCCTGAGATTGCCACTGTCGGATACTCCGAAGAAGAGCTCAAAGAACAGGGTATTGAGTACAAAACAAGTAAATTTGGTATGGCAGCAAATGGTAAAGCTTTGGCATTGGGTGATACCAATGGTATGGTTAAAATCATCACTGATATGGACAACAAGCTCATCGGTGTTCATATTTATGGACCTCATGCTTCTGACATTATCCATGAAGGGATTGTAGCTGTCTCTAAGGGAATGACTGTGGATGACATCAAGAGTGTTATGCACGCTCACCCAACACTTCCAGAAGCTTTCTATGAAGCTGTTTTGGGAATTGACGGTATTGCAATTCATGCATTAAACAAAAAAAGATAGGCTTTTATAAGCTTACATTGGACCGCAGGATTTCCTGCGGTCTTATTTTTTTGAGGAGATAAAAAGATTAGCTAAAGGCTACTTTTCGCCCCTTTTATAAAAGGCAGAGCTGAATACAATGTTAATCATGAAGGGAGCATTTATTTTGTCTAAAAACAGAAAGGGAGGATGAAAAAAATGTCGGAATTATTTATGTAGGGTAGATCCTTGAGAAATAATTAAATCTGAACATTAGGCGATAGAAGGTTCTAAGCAGCTGGATATCATTTCGATAATGTGAGAGGGGATGTATTTTACGCTTACAATCAAGCATAATTGGTGAGGCAATCTGATAAACTATTTGTAAACGTATCCTTTGAATTTAGAGTGTATCACTACCGTATTATAGCCAGAAGCTAAGAAGGGAAAGAATCGT
>JAAZGI010000011.1 GCA_012511315.1 Clostridium sp. | reverse complement strand
TGATTACTGGGGACCATAAAAACACAGCGGTAGCTATCGCAAAAGAACTTGGTATTGCTAATTCCATTGATCAAGCCATTACTGGTCCAGAAATCGATCAGTATTCCGATGAAGACTTTGTGAAACATATTAATGATTGGAGAGTATTCGCTCGGGTATCCCCAGAGCATAAAGTTAAGATTGTTCGTGCCTTTAAGAGCCACGATAATGTAGTTTCAATGACAGGAGACGGTGTTAATGATGCTCCCTCTTTAAAATTTGCTGATATCGGTGTTGCCATGGGTATTACAGGTACTGACGTCAGTAAGGGTGCTGCCGATATGATTTTGACAGACGATAACTTCACGACCATAGTTCACGCTGTGGAAGAAGGTCGAAATATCTATGCCAACATCAAGAAAGCCGTTATCTTTCTCCTTTCTTGTAACTTGGGTGAAATTATTGCCCTCTTCTTTGCCGTCTTGTTTGGCTGGCCGATTCCCCTATTACCTACTCAAATCCTTTGGGTTAACTTAGTGACCGATACCCTCCCGGCAATTTCATTGGGAATGGACCCCGGCGACCCAGATGCAATGAAAAAGAAACCACGTAGTACGAAAGAAAGTTTCTTCTCCAACGGTGCCGGCATTCGAGCCGTCATCGGTGGTACTCTCATAGGCGTCTTAACTTTAGCAGCCTTTGTTTGGGGTCTTATGGAACGAGGAATTGCCTTCTCAGAACTAACTTCAGTAGCTGCCGACCACCCAGACCTCGTTTATGCACGGACCATGGCTTTTGTCGTATTAGCAGCTTCACAGCTCTTCTACTCCCTATCCATGCGTAATCCAATTAAGAGTATCTTCCAGATTGGCTTATTCTCCAATAAGTATTTGGCAGGGTCCATTGTGGTTGGAATTCTCCTCCAACTTCTCCTCATCGAAGTACCATTCTTAGCCAACGCTTTCCGGGTTACTTCCCTACCAGCCAATGACTGGCTCATTGTCATCGGATTCTCATTGATTCCATTAGCTGTTAACGAGTTGATTAAAGCCGTTCACCGCATCTTTGATAAAGACCACTCAGACAATGAATTCTAATCAACTATAATTTATAATAACCTTTTAAAGACTGCCGGATCTCTATCTAGAGATGGGCAGTCTTTTGCTTATCATTTCAATAATCTTAGTTTTTAATTCCTGTTTTAATTTTCATTAAATTTAAATGACATTTTAAAAAGCTTCCATATGATGTGATACAATACTTTAAACGCCGAAGATACTTTGTATCATTTTTCAATTCCATCTCAATAAAAAGTATTAATTGGAGGAAATTCATGAAATTAGCCGAAGCATTAATTTTAAGAGCCGATTTACAAAAGCGCTTAGAACAAATTAAAAACAGACTTTATAAAAATGTTTTAACCCAAGAAGGTGAATCCCCCACGGAAGACCCTTATGCTTTGTTAAAAGAATTTATGACAGGCCAGGAGGAACTTACAAAACTTATCAAGGCCATCAATCGCACCAACAATGACACGCCCTTTGATGGTGACATGATGTTATCCGACGCCTTAGTTGAGCGGGATGCTCTGTTAGCCAAACGATCCATACTAGTCGGAGCAGCTGAACAAGCGAGTGAAAAAAGAGAGCGCTACTCCTTAACGGAAATAAAGAGCATTAGCACCATTGATGTGGTGAATTTTCAAAAACAAGCCGATCAGCTTGCCAAGAATTTCAGAGAGCTTGACACTAAAATTCAAGCCATGAATTGGACTGTAGATCTATTTGAACTGTTTTAAATAAGTTGGTAGCTTTAAACCTATAAAAGTGAGTATAAAAAAACTGCATGGAGACTTCGGGGCGAGGTCGGTGGTTCGATCCCACATTAACAACTAAAGCCCAGAATTGTTACATCAGTACAACTTACAATTTATTGTTACGACCACGTACTGTTTTATAGTTTAAAGTGAGGGTGGGTATGGGGAAACCCCTTGAAAGGCTTTGGCTTTTCAAGGGGTTATTTTTAGTTTTTTGATTTTCTATTTTTTTCATTTTTCGTTTTCTATTTTCACTCTTTACCGTCTTTATTTTTGCCCGTAGGATTTAAACTTCATAGCCATGCGAGCCATCTCCTCATCATCCAAGATAACTGGTTCACCTATTCCCTTTGTTCGATAATAAAGTTCAGCCACATACTCAATCTCTTCAGTGATACTAAATGCTCTTTCAAGGGTTTCAGCACCAGCTACTAGTCCGTGATTTGCTAAAAGAACTGCCCGCCGATCCTTCATAGCCTTAAAGGCATTCTCTGCTAATTCTTGAGTACCAAAGGTAGCGTAGTCAGCGCAGCGTACGTTTTTACCGGCAACCGCTATGAGATAGTGCACCGCTGGCAAGTCCCATCTGAGGCAAGATAAGGTGGTGGCATATATGGTATGGGTATGAATAATTGCATCCAAATCATCACGGCCTTGGTAAAAAATCCGGTGAAGGTCCACTTCACTGCTAGGTTTTTTATCCCCTTCAAGGATTTCCCCAGCTAGGTTTAAAACCACCACATCCTCAGGTTTTGTCTCGTAGTAGTCTATGCCACTGGGTGAAATTGCCATGAGTTGCTCTGCTCGATTAAAAACACTCAAGTTGCCGCCAGTTCCCTTGGTTAGCTTACTATCTACTAGTTTTTTTCCATATTTAACAATCTCAATTCGTTCTTTTTCTAGTTTCATACTACACCTCAAATAGTCTTTTCAAGCTTTCAGTATAGGGCGGTCGAAGAATTTCCTTTTCAGTGATAATTCCTGTGACTAGCTCATTAGGTGTTATGTCAAAGGCGGGGTTATATACTTTCACCTGATCAGGAGCCGTCTGAAGACCAAAGCCATGGGTGATTTCTTCTCCATCCCGTTCTTCAATTGGAATTTCTTCCCCGGTGGCTGTTTCTAAATCAATAGTGGATGTGGGTCCGGCCACATAAAAAGGGATTTGATGGGCTTTCGCTAGAAGGGCTAAGCCATATGTTCCAATTTTATTGGCTACATCCCCATTAGCAGCAATGCGGTCCGTTCCTACAATCACCAAGTCGATTTTTTTTTGTTTCATAACCATAGCTGCCATACTGTCAGTAATCAATGTGACATCAATTCCAGCTTCCATCAATTCAAATGTTGTCAATCGTGAACCTTGATTTAATGGCCTCGTCTCATCAGCAAACACCTTGATATTTAAACCTTTTTCTTGAGCTACATAAATGGGCGCCAAGGCCGTTCCATATTTAGCTGTAGCTAGTCGACCCGCATTACAGTGGGTTAATACCGTCATGCCATCTTTTAGGATTTCTTGACCCTGGATTCCTATTTCACGACAAGTTTCTTCATCTTCTCCATGAATTTTAACGGCTTGTGCTTCCAATATTTTAAGGATTTCCTTGACTGGTTTATTCGCGTTTTCATCTGCACATTTTCCCATTCGGTCCAAAGCCCAAAAAAGATTCACTGCCGTGGGTCGAGAGGTTGCCAAGTAATCGCGCACCTTTTTAAATTCGTGGAGAAATTTTGATGGGTCTTGAGTTTCTATTTGTTTGGCCCCAATATATGCACCGTAAGCTGCTGCAATCCCGATGGCAGGAGCCCCCCGAACCTTTAATTTTTTAATAGCATCCCAACACTCCTCCACTGTTTGTAATTCCACCTGGACCAACTGGATGGGCAATTTGGTTTGATCGATAATCCTTAATTCTCCATTGCTATACTCTAATGTATTTATCATAACTCCTCCCCTCCCTATTTTTAAGTTTATTTATTGAGGTTCTCATTATATATACCTCTCTACTTATACTATCTACCTATACTTCCTAGCTATACTTTCTGCATTTTCAATCTGCTTTTATTATCTACTTTTACTTCCTGCATTTACCAATCTGCCTTTACCATACCATTTCCCTGCGTCTTTCGTCATCACCAACCCTGCATAGATTTGGAAGTGATTGCATCCTGAATAGTTTTGATAAAAAAAGCGATCCAAACTTTAAGAAAGATTTGGATCGCTTTTTCTAAGAAATGTTATGTTAGAAAAAAATATACAGTTTCAGCTAGAAATTCTGCCACTTTTTCTAAAGCTTGGCCTTCCATTTTTGAGAATCGATTCAGTAGCGGACTGTCACAGTCAATGACAGCAATAACATCATCCTTATAGATGACAGGCACCACTACTTCAGAGCGAGATGCACTATCACAAGGGATATGACCTGGAAAAGCATCCACATCTTCAACAATTATGGTTTGACGTTTGCTAACGCTAGTGCCACAAACGCCTTGACCTACTTTAATTCGCGTACAAGCAGCCTTGCCTTGGAAGGGTCCTAACACCAATTCGCCGTTACGCATCAAGTAAAAACCAACCCAATTGATGTCTTCAAGGTATTGGTTCATAATGCCTGTGGCATTACAAAGCAGAGCTAATGGATCCGACTCACTTTCGGACTGCTTTTTAATCAGGCGAACCATGTTGACTAGCTTTTGCGCTTTACTGAGACCGTCTAATTCTG
>JAAZGI010000094.1 GCA_012511315.1 Clostridium sp. | reverse complement strand
GTTTTTGCAGTTTTGAAATTCTATTTCAGAATGCCAAACTCATAGCCATTTTCTTTATAATAGTCAATAATTCCTTGGAGAGCTTTGGGTGAATTCGGTAGATGCCCAGCATCGTGCATCAATAATACGATGATATAGCCTGGGGCTTGTTTTGTGGTTTTGATGGCGTATTTCACCAACCCATCGGCTGACTTATCCTTATTGTTCAAATCTGAATCTCCGGATAAAGCATTCCAATCTATATATTCCAATCCGATATCTGATAAAGCATCTTTGGTATCATCCATTGCTTTTTTAGCGGTTTTCGTGCCTGTCCATGAGAAGGATCCACCAGGAAAACGATACACAGAAGGCTGCCAATCTGTACCTAAGATATCTTGAATATTTTCAGTCGCAAGTTGCGCATCTTTAACAACCGCATCGACATTGGCTTTTCGTTTTGGATAAAGCTTCTTGTAATCATGGCTGGCTGTATGGATTGCATTGGCGTGTCCTTCATCAGCAGTCCGACGAACCAAGTCCGCTCTGCTCGATAGATCGCCATAGGTATAATAAAAGAAAGTCCCGTGGACATTGTTCTTTTTTAAAACATCCAATACCTTAGGCGTCACATTTCCAGATGGTCCATCGTCAAAGGTTAAAAACACCAGCTTTTTATCAGGGAAATAGTCTGCCTCTTTACCACGTTTGATCCAATCACGAACGGTTGCTGTATCATAAGCGTCACCAGATTTAATATCATCTGGATTAATTGGATTCAACGGTTTTGTATCGATTGCTGTTGTATCATCAGTCTTTGAATCTTCAGTTTTTGTGCCTGAAGATGTCTCGGTATCACTTGAAGTGCCTGTGGACTGGGATGTTGAGCTAGTTTCTGTTGTAGTGGTCTCAGCTGTGGTGGTCTCCGTTAGAGTTTGAGGACTTGTTGTACCTGCCGTTGTAGTCACTTCTGGGGCACCACTGGCTAGTGAGTCCGTTGTTTTAGAAAGATCTTCTTTTGTTTGCGCCGAATTTTGGAGGCTACAGCCTGATAAAAACATCATGGTAACCAGGCTAAAGGATATAATTTTTTTGTTGGATAATTTCATGATAACATCTCCGCTTTCATTATAATTTATACTATTAGGAGCAGACTCCCCGTCTAAAGTGAAGGATTTATTTATTCAGCACCCTAAAGGAAACTATAATCCTTGTCTCTCCCAAATGGGTTACAGCGCTGTAACATCCTCTCGCCAAGTTCACTCTTTTATCTTTAAACAGTTTCTTTGACTGTCAATCCCTCTTGAAGCTTTTTTTCTTCTTGCTGCTGGGTATGCTTCTCATCTAATAACTTAAACTGATGAATTAGGAATATCGTACTGAGAATCGTCGCTAAAAAGTCTGATAAGGGAATAGCATACCAAATTCCATCTAAGCCGAAAAATCTTGGTAGGATTAAAAGTGCAGGAATTAAAATAAATACCTGTCTTGACAAAGATAGGAAAAAGGATAGACGTGCCTTGCCAATGGATGAGAAGAAGTTTGAGGAAATGACCTGAGCTCCTACTAAAAACATCATCAGTTCAACTTTAATCAATCCATCTTGAGTCATTGCTCGTAGCGCTTCATCATCCTTGGCCATTGTTGAAACAAAGACATGTGGGAATAATTGAATTAAGATAAACCCACCCGCCGTCACTAAAGTTGCTGCAACCAAACCAATTTTGACCGCTTGTTTCACTCGGTCATAGTTTCCTGCTCCATAATTATAACCAATGATGGGTTGCAAGCCTTGATTCATTCCAAAGGTTGGCATGAAAAACAGGATGGAAATCGAGTTAATAATAGCATAGGCGCCCTGGCCCAACTCGCCACCATAGACTTTTAGACTGTTATTAAATACAGCACCAACAACTGAACCGGCAATTTGAATAAAGAAGGGCGAAATACCAATGGCCATAATAAGACCAATAATTCGCTTATCAAGCTTTAAATTTTTAAGTCGGAATTTAAGAAAACTCTTGCCACTAATGTAATAATAGGCTCCATATAAGAAGGCTAAGCCTTGAGCTGTAATGGTTGCTAAGGCAGCTCCCTTTACTCCCAAGCCAAGTCCTGGCAAATTCAAAAATGGAACTGTTTCATAAATGAAAATCGGGTCCAGAATCATATTTGTTCCAGCTCCAATCAACATCAACATCATAGACCACTTCGGGCTTCCTTCTGCACGAATAACATGGTTCATAGCAAAACCAAAGGTATTCCAGAAGTTACCAATTAATATCCAGGTAATATACTCTCTAGCATATCCAATGTTCACTTCCGTTGCACCGAATAGACGAAGCAAACCATCCACATTGGTCAAGAACACAATATTAAGAGCAAAGGATGTAATCATTAGCATCATGGCAACGTTGCCTAAAATATGCTCAGCTCGTTCTGTTTTACCCTCTCCTAAACGAAGAGAGATGTTGGCTGCCCCACCAATACCAAACAGCATTGTAAATCCCATCAAAACAAAGGTGATGGGCAAAGTAATTCCAACACCACCAATGGCGATGGACCCTACTTCTGGGATATTACTAATAAAATAACGGTCGACAATATTATAAAGAGCCTGAACCATCATCCCTGTGATAGCAGGCAGTGAAAACTTAAAGAAAAGAGGTAATATAGGCTCATACCCTAAAAGCCGCTCTCGTTCCGTCATAATTCATTCCTCCAAATCAAGGACCAGCATCACTGCTGGTCTTGCTTTTTTATTCTATTATTAGCCCTTCGGCTTAAAACTTTTAAATAACTGAATCACGTTCAATAATTTGGTAGGGCCAAACTATATGCTCTTGATCCACTGGTTCTTTTCTTAACTTCTTAATCAATATTCGCATCGAGCTAGATCCCATATCATAAAGCGGTTGTGCCACCGTCGAAATCTTAGGATAGAAAATTGATGCTTCATAAATATCGTTGAAGCCCATCACACTCACATCTTCAGGCACTCGCAAGTTTTTGTCTCGCAAACCGTTGATGACACCCATGGCAATCTCATCGGAGCCACAGAAGACGGCATCAACATCGGTTTTCCCTAAAATTGAATTAATCACCTTATAACCAGTCTGCGCTTTTAGCTCACCATTAAAGGTTAATTCAGGATCAATTTCAATCCCCGCTTCATTTAAGGCATTTTCATAACCATAGTACCGTCTAGCCCAAGCATTTTTTCTGTCTTTCTTGATTCCGATATAAGCCACTCGTTTTAGCCCCTTACTCAAAAGAAGATTAACAGCATCCTTAGCCGCTTGCCGATTATCTATAGTAACTGATGGTAGGAGTTTTTCATCATCTGATGTCTCCACTAAAACGGTCTTCATTTTCAAGTCTTTAATATACTGAAGGATTTCCGGATCTAATGACGAACTCATATAAAGTAAGCCATCCACCATTTTTTCTTTCAACACTTTAATGTATTTCTTCTCTTTTTCTATGTCGAAGTCAGAATTACAAAGAATGATACTATAGTCATAAATATTGGCTGCATCTTCAGCTCCGCGGACAATCTCTGGATACACTTGTGAGGAAATATCTGGTACCAATATTCCAATCGACTTGGATCGATTCGTTTTTAAACTTTGGGCAACAATATTTGGACTATAACCCAAAAGATCTATGGCTTCCAGCACTTTTTTCTTTGTTTCCTCATTTACAACATCAACTTTATTAATAACTCTGGACACCGTTGCAATAGAAACGCCGGCTTCCCGGGCGACATCTTTAATTGAAGCAGCCATTTATTACACCTCTTCCAATTTATTTTGGATTTTCTCATCCAATAATCGTCTATATCTTAATTTTACACTTTCTATATGTTATCAAGATTAGGTAGTTTTAAACAAACTAATAAACATTACCTATTTTATTATAGGGCGTTCTTCACATCTTAACAACTAAAACCCTATTATTTATCAGTTTTTCTAAAATCTCCTCAACGAAGATTCATCCAATTTTCGATTATCGACTATCATTTGTTAATTTTAAATTCATAGTTTTTTAGAAAAAGCGTCCCCTCCTTATGGTATAATCTCATTTAAGTTGAAATTATTATAGATTAAGGAGTAACACAATGAAAAACTTTATTAAGGAATTCAAAGAATTCGCCTTGAAGGGCAATGTCTTTGACATGGCCGTTGGAATCATGCTAGGAGGAGCTATTTCTGCCCTAGTTGGTTCTTTGGTGGAAAATGTTCTAACGCCACTCATTGGTATGATTTTTGGTGAACCTGATTTCTCAGCGATTACCTTGGGGCCCATTCAAATCGGTTCATTTATTAACGCAATCATCTCCTTCTTGATTATTGCCTTTGTTCTTTTCCTCTTGATTCGCGGAATCAACCGCTTAACCAGAAAAGAAGAAGCAATTGAGGAAGTGACTCCAAGCAAGGAAGAACTTTTACTAACTGAAATCAGGGACCTTTTAAGCCAACAGAACAAATAATCAAAGATAAAACAGATCGCGGGCAAAATCCACGATCTGTTTTATCTTTTT
>JAAZGI010000507.1 GCA_012511315.1 Clostridium sp. | reverse complement strand
TTTAATATCAATCCATCTTCAGGAAGAATTAATGAGCCAACAATCGTTTGTTTCCCAATAAAGGTTTCATCATAATTGTTTTTATTCCATTCCACTTCTAAGCTCATCTGGGTCATATCTTTAAGAATAACATTAGCCTTTGTTGGCAGTGATAAGCTTTCCCAGGCTGTTTCTTCAGGAATAATCTGAGATTTAAACTTTTGAGCCCAATGAATAGCAACGGGTGCCTTCGGTTCTACAATAACTTCTTGACTAACTGTTAAATCATTAGGATTCGTAATTTTTTGGTCAGTTAGATCAAGGGTTCCGGTAAATACATAGTTTCCAGCTTTTTCACCATCATAGGAAACGTCGTTAACATTCCAAACAACTGGAAGAGAAACTTTTGTTGCATTACTGAGGGTCACTTCGGCTGTCTTAGGTAACTCTAACGCTTCAACTGTCGTACCATACTCTACTGTGATTTTCTCAAATTCTTCAACCGCAATTATTTTCAAGGCTGCAGCTTCTTTTTTCAAGCTGAAGGAAGCAAACTTAGTGGGAGCATCCAACACTAGGGTCATAACTTCTGGTTCTAAGTAATAACCATCCATCAGGTCAATTGCCTTAATCTCATAGGTTCCATAAGGGAGTTCTACCAGATGTGAGAAGTTACGTGTTAGATACTCATAGGTTGTCACTTTACCTGTTTCATCTTTTAGTTCAAAGGTAATTTTATCTCCAGCATAGCTATAAGCTCCGGAAACATATAGGTCAATCTTACCACTATCCGGTTCCGTTATTTGACCCTTTTTCAGATTCAACGTAACAAACTTAGATGCCGTGTCTAAAACCACAGTAGTAACTTCAGGGTCCAGATAATAACCATCGAGTAAGTCTTTTGCTTCAATCTCATAGGTTCCATAGGGAAGTTCTATTAAGTGCGTAAAGCTCTTGGTGTCGTAATCATAGTTTGTGATTTTACCTGTTTCATCTTTTAGCTCTAAAGCAATATTGCCTCCAGAGTAACCATAAGCTCCTAATATGTAGAGGTCTAATGTTCCCATTTCTGGCTCTACTTCATTGGATTTCACAATCACTTTTTGAGTTACTTTTAACTCATTTGGGTTCGTAAAGTCTTTGTCCGTTAAGTCTAAGTTGCCTGTAAAGGTATAGGTTCCTTCCTTTGTTTCATCATAGTCTGAACCTTCTAGGTCCCAAACAACAGACACTGAATCTTTGGTTTCATCACTTAAAGTGACTTTTGCTTTTTCTGGTAAAGACAGGTCGCTTACAGGCGTCCCTAAAGCAACGGTCATATCTTGGAAGTTTTCAACTTCAACAATTTCCCCTGATTCACCAGGTCTTTCACCTTGTTTTAATTCAAAGTCAAAGTAGCTATAACTTGACTTATGTGCCTGAACTAAGATTTCAGGATTAATGTAATATCCATCGGCAATATCAATAGCTCGAACTTCATACACACCGAAGGGTAATTCTACTTTGTTTGAGAAGGAAAGGCGATCGTAAACCAAGGTGGTGATAGTTCCTGCTTCATCTTTAATTTCAAAGGTAATATTTTGGCGATAACTATAAGCAGGATCCTTCACTGTAATATATAAGCCAC
>JAAZGI010000506.1 GCA_012511315.1 Clostridium sp. | reverse complement strand
TGCAAAACCGGATTATTTTTGAGCGTTTTTCAGAATGATGATCTGTTGGTCTAAGTGAACCTGGGTCTCATAACTATCATTTAAAAACCGTGATAGAAAATGATCTTGGTCAATTTCATAATAGGGTCTTAAATCTAAGACAATATAATCGGCTGGGTAATAGCTATCCCACGTCAAGTTATAAGTTACGTCATAAAGGGTCTCCCGCTCATAAAGATAGCCGGTAAGAAAACTTGAAGCTAGTACGCTGGCATCTTTTGGAATCCGATCCATGGCTGCTTTCATGTTGGCGAGTTCTTCACGGTTTTCAATCAGATCCCTGGGATATTCTTCATACTCTTTGAGATGATACCAGGAAAAGAGGCTGCCGGAGGCGATGGCAAGAATGATTAAGATTCGTGGAACCAAAGACATCTTGCGCGAAAAGACGGGCTGAACCTCTTTAAGATCGGTCTTGTGCGTTTCCCCTTTGTCTTGATCTTTAGGCTGAGTTCTCTTTGAGAATATAGGCTGGCGAGGGGTTTTAGGCGGGCGAGAGTCCTTGGACCTCTCAGGCGATACATAACCGGCAATAAATAACATGGCCATATAAAAAAGCAGAGTATAGGAGCCATAGTTATATTGAAAGCGCATATCTGACTGGAAAGGATAGTCTACCATGAGGTTCATCAGTAGAAAAGGTATTAAAAGAACCCAGGCACTGAGCTTTCGGTGCAATAAAGGCATAAAGCCTAGGGGGGCTAGCATTTGTATAAAATAGCTTAGTTTACTTGGTTGAAAAATTTGACTAAGGATAAAGCCAGGGTTTCGCCAGACAGCATAGGGAACAGCTAAAAGAGATAGTGATGGAATGGCGATGAGGCTTTCATATCGCCCAGTCATGGCACCGTCACCAAAGGTATTTAAATAACTCACGGCCAAGATAAACCAGATCCCTGAGGCAAGAAACATGGTGATTCCTTCTCGAATCATTTTACGGTCCAGCAAAATAAAAGCAGCCAAAGCCCAGATGTATAGAGCTGCATCCTCTTTAATCATTAAAGTTAAGAGCGTGAACAAAATCAGGCCAAGTTTAGTATTCTTTTCGATGGCCCAAATCAACCAGAAAAGGAGGGGTACCAGAAAGACATTTTCATGGAGATCATAAAAGTTTGATGTTATGAAAGCGGTAGAGACTAAGTACATCAAGCAGAAAGCAAACTGGAGTTTTTTAGAAAACTCAAAATGCTTGGCAATAAGGACCATGGGAATAATACCAGAAGCGACAATAAACCCTTGAGCAACGTTTAAGACTACGGGATCGCGCATTAGGAGGTAGGCAGGAAGCAGAAGATAAAAGATAGGGGAGAAATGAACCTTAAAGTGAGATAGGGGCATATTCCGCTCTAAAGTGGTAACAGGACGGCCTGTTTCTGCCATATTATGAAACATCTGGGCGAAAAGATTAAAGTCATAAGACGGTGTCGATAGGCTTTGATAGCGCGCTGCAAGAATTCGACCCAACAGGAATATTTGTAAGAGGGCTACCATCAGCATAATGAGAGGAATGAACCAATTTTTTTTAAAAATCTCTATGTCTCGATGAAGGAGCCAGCCAATCATAAGGCATAAGCCAAGGTAGGCGATAACATAGGCCACTAAAAGTTCTGGATCAACCGCTAATCTTTCGGAAATATCGGTCAAAAGATTCAGCCAGGGTACTAAGATCAAATTAAAGACGATTAGGGTGAGGCCGCCAAGACTTAACATCAAATCAATTAGGCGGCCTGTTTTAAAAGCACTTCGAAGAATGTCCCGGGCTAAGAGAAGAGCCATTAAATTGAAGATGGCCAGCATGGTCAAAGCTGAAGTACTGTTCATTTGGCTGACCATGGAACTAGAAAATAAAAGCCAGGAGAAAAAAAGTAAACGTCCGATGGAATCGATGTTGTCTTTAACTCCTGATCGATTGGATAAAATTACAAAAAAGGCTAATGCAAAAAAAATCCAAACTAACAATAAAGACAAAGAACCTTCCAGTCCGGCGTAGCGAAGCGTGAAGTAAGAAGGTGTCGACTGGTTGACCCAATTGATCAACGCACTGGCTGAGAGCCAGGATGCCATGAGAAAAAGAATAATTTTTTGCGGTGAGAGCTTCGATGTGAATTGTGGGAAAATTGCTTTCATAGTTTATTCTTTCCTCCTTCATTTAATAAGTTAACCTGCCATTTAAAGGACATTGTAGCGGACATATAAGACCGTGGCAATAAATAATGGTTGTTCTATTAGTTTAAACTTAATGAAATTTTTCGTGGTTTTAGAATAAAATTAATAATTTGATGAGTGATTTGCTTGGGGTTCGGATACGTTTATATGCTTAATGAAAAAAACATAAGAAGACTATGTTTATATAGGTAGTTTTAGAAAGGTAATTTCAGGTTGCGGTGGCTAAAGGCTTATTTTTACAAGACTTTATATGTTTTTGTAAACTGGAACGATTTATCATGTATAATGATATTATATTTAATTACAAGGAGGAAGAGGTTTAGCAATGGATAGAGTAGACATGATAAAAAACACCCTCTTAAACCTCAATATTGCCTCAATCGTTGAGATCCTTATCGTT
>JAAZGI010000093.1 GCA_012511315.1 Clostridium sp. | reverse complement strand
ATAATCTCATCCTTCTCAGGCTGATGCACCTTATCGGCTCGAGCGTTAAGGATCGAACTCTGTAATTCCCTTGTTATTGATTGTAAAAAAAGACCGTCAAAGGCCATATTGTCACCCTATATAATGGCCTCTAAATTTTATGGATGCCATTATCCTTTCTAATTTATAAACTTAAAACTTTTAAACTTTTAAACTGAAATACCCTTGCCATTTAATCAATATTTTTTTGAAATTCCACAAAAGGCTCAAAGATATTTCATGGATAAGTTAGCGGTATTTGTTTATCTCTTTGCTAGATACGATATGCTTGTATCTCTTTGCTAGATAGCCATATGTTTTAGTAATCTCTATATACCTGAGTCTGCATTGCTGTGTTATTGTAGAGTTTTTATACTTTTTTTTAAGTACTTTGTTTCATAGGTGCTTTTATTTCACACTTATTTTGTTTCACACTTATTTTGTTTCACAGGTATTTGTTTCATAGGTGCTTTATTTCTTGACTTGTTTAATGAATCACTGGGACTCATGATTACTTTTGCTTCCCTTTCAAAACTCTTACAGGAAATCATTTGCTTTTATCAAAAAAACAAGTGATTTCATCAGACATAAGGCCAAGCTTGTAACGGAAGTAAACATTTTATATCTGCTATACTAACTATAATAACATATTGTCACCTTTTTCATTTCTGCTTCTATGCGATCTAATATAAAGTATAATTAAAGTACGGTAAGGAGGTGTTTCATTTGAAAAATCAATATATGATTACAGAGCAAAGAAATCCAAAAACGATTCATATTGATCAGGTATCAACCATTGAAATGCTCAAGCTTTTTAATGAGGAAGATAAGTTAGTGGCAGGAGCTGTAGAAGCCGAGATTCCTCAAATTGCCAAAGCTGTGGACCTAATTTATGACATGATGAAAGCAGGGGGGCGTTTAATCTACATGGGCGCCGGCACCTCTGGACGTATCGGGATTCTTGACGCGTCAGAAGTTTGCAACGCTTATGGTGTTGAACCGGGACGGATTATAGCATTTCTAGCCGGTGGCGAGGAAGCCTTAATCCACTCTGTAAGTAGTGCCCAGGACGATAAGTTTATGGGAGTGGAAGAACTTAAGCACATTAACTTTACAGCGGATGATGTTTTGCTTGGGATCTCTTCTTCAGGCACAACCCCTTATGTGACAGGAGCCATGGAATATGCCAAAAGGCTAGGTAGTCCTACCATTGCATTGACCTGTACCAGTGAGTCAGAACTTTCTCAAATCGCAGATATTATAATCGCATCGGTGGTCGGTCCTGAAGCCATTACTGGTTCCACTCGCATGAAATCTGCAACAGCCCACAAGATGGTGCTAAATATGATTTCCACAGGCGTGATGATAAAACTTGGAAAAGTTTATGAAAATTTAATGATCGACATCAAACCTTCCAACGTTAAGTTGCATAATCGGCGCACCCGTGTGGTTGCTCAAGCCTTAGATGTGGAGAATACAAAAGCAGAAGAACTCCTTAACATGAGCAATGGCAATACGAGACTAGCAATTTTAATGGGGCTCGGCGGATTAACAGTGAACCAAGCACAAAAACTTTTAGAAACCTATGACAATGATATTAAAGCTTGCCTGAGGGATGAACTTTGCCAGCAAGAACATCAGGAAGGCAACCATCACCCTTTGTTTGAGTAACAATTTATACTGAGTCTAAAAAATCAGATCATTATTTTAAATCACAGCTTTTTTGAGTGAATCTTTCAATTGCATAAAATAATTGAATATCGTTTAAAAGAAGGAGTCAATATCCATAATGTCTAGGGAGGACAAGACATGGATATTGACTTTTTTATTTCTAAACTTGATTTAGAGCCTGTTTCAGACATCCACTTCATTCCACAAAAAGATGAGGTGCTGGTTCGATACCGAATGCCCGGAGGCCTAAAAGATGAACTACCTTTAAGTCGAGACGATTATGGGGTGCTTTTGCAACGGGTTAAACTTCGCGCCGGTTTAAACATCAGTGAGAAACGCTTACCTCAAGATGGGATCATTGACGATTCAGGCGGCCGTCAACTTAGGGTTTCAACTTTAAAGGGAATTTATGGGGAAGCCCTTACCATTAGGCTGTTTTCCAATCATTCGCTTAGTCTACCGGAATTAGGGTTTTCAAAAGAACAATTAAACCTTCTCATGGAGCGAATTGAAAATGGTTTTTCTCTCTTTGTGGTGAGTGGCGAGACGGGTTCTGGGAAAAGTACCACCTTAAAAGCCTTGGTTCGGTTTTTAATTGAAAAGGGTCATAAGGTCGTGTCCATCGAAGACCCCGTTGAGATCTCGATTCCTGGCACCTTAGAGGTGTCGTTAAATGAAGGCATTGGCTTGGATTATGAACGAGCCATCTTTGCCTCCCTACGCCAGGATCCAGATTATATTGCCATTGGCGAGATTCGTGGTCGAAGCACCTGCGAGCAGTGTCTCCGAGCTGCCTTGTCAGGGCACCCCGTGATTACCACCCTTCATTCAGGGGACTATGACTTAACTCGCATGCGCTTGGCTTCATTAACTGCCATGCCTGAATTTGTCGATAGCGTCTTATCGGTGGTGATTCATCAAAAGTTAGTAGCTGGCCAAGGTGGAGAAAGAAAACTTTTGGCTCAAGTCTTTGAAAAAAGAGGCAGGGAAGTGGTGGAGTTATGAAAAAAAGGCAAGTCGAAAAATTCTATTATCAATTAGGTACTCTACTAGATACTGGTTTTCCCCTCATGCAAGCCTTTGATTTGTTGGAGGCACCCTATGGAGAAGATGCCCAAGAACTAAAGGCAACTTTAAATCAAGGCCTATCCCTCTATGAAGCTATAAGGGCTATGGCTGGAATCGATGAGACCGATGCTCAAGTTTTAAGGTTAGCGGAAGAAACCGGTCGCTTAGCCGAAGCTTTTCTTGAGCTTTTTGATATGCACCGAAAAAATCGAGAACTGCGTCAAAAATTAATCTCTTTTGCCATTTATCCTTTGGTGATGTTGGTGCTTATTAGCGCCTATCTTATCTTTGCACTTTTTTTCATGGTTCCCATGATGGCTGACTTATTGGGCACCCTAAAAGTCACGGAAGGCTTCCTCTTCACCTTAAATGATCTGCGAATTCATATTCTTAGCCATTGGAAGATCTATCTTCTTATAACCGTTTTTTTTATTATAGCTGCAAGCTTTTTATTTCGTCGCTACCATGGAGCCCTACGCCTGGTTTTAGGCAAACGCTACCGTCTTTATCTTGAAGTCTTAGCAGTAGATCGCATGACAAAGCTTTTAAAAGGTGGCAAAGGCATCATGGATGTTTTGGAGTTAACCGGATCTACGGTTTTGATTGCTCCTGATAAAATTAAAGAACAGCTCATGCTGGGAGAAAGTTTATCGAAAAGTTTATCCCTGGGTGGTTTTTCAAAGGAGTTGACCACTTTAACGAAAATTCATGAAGAAGGAGGTAATATCGTGGGGGGATTTGAACTCTACCTTAAAAACTCACGGAACACCATTAACGCCACGATGGAGAGTCGTATCAAGCTCCTTGAACCTTTATCCATGGTGGCCATAGGAGCGGTGGTGGGAGTTACCGTCGTTTCAATCATGGGTCCCTTAATGGATGCCTTTGGTAAAATCCAATGACAATAAAAAATGCACTAGATTTAAAGGTAAAAAAAAGAGGGTTTTCTCTCCTTGAAGTCGTCTTTGCCCTTGGTTTATTTAGTCTGATTTTATCTCTCACCATTAAGCCTTTTAAAACTGAATCCTTTCAAAGAGAGATTCGAGATAAAGTATTTATGAATCAGTTAAAAAGTGCCATTACAGATCAACGGATTCGAGCTGTCAGAGAACACAGCATTGGCTATTATTTTGTTTTAAACGGAACAGGCAGTGTTCGTTTCATCGGATCGGGGAAAGAGTATTTAGTAATTGACGACCCCATCTACCGTGTGAAACATAAAAGCGGCCAATGGACTTCTATTTTAACCACTACAGATTTTAAAAATCAAACCAACAATGGTCAAAATGCGTTTACCATTCTCATTTTTCGCAAGGACCAGTTGATGGGGGAACTCGTTTTTCAAGTCGGCACCTCTACTTTTCGGGAGAAATATTATGGGACAAACTAAAAACAAAGGATTTATTTCTGCGTCTTGTTTAGTACTACTATTTGTTTGCTTGGCGACCACTGTGAGCTTAGGGAGGGGATTAAGCGCAGCGATAACTCTAAGCTTAGAAGATCTTGACCAAATCAAAGGTCAACTGGCCTTTGAAGAAAACATGATTCGTTTAAGCCAGGGTAAAACCTTTAAACCTTTCAGCCAAGGATCCTTTGGAGTAATCCTAACCAATAAAGAAGACGGAACCCTTCTCCAACTTATTAATGGACAGATGATTGAGGAGGAGCTATGGATCGAAAAAGGGGCTTTATAATAAAAGAACTTATGCTTTATCTTTTCATGGGATCCCTTCTTTTAGTGACCACCCTTCATTTATTTCACCTAAGTTGGACCTCCTACCAAACCATCTACCGCTTAAATCAAGTGAAAAGTGATTTTATTAATGTGAGTGAACGCCTTAAAATTGATCTTTATAAAGACATTCATGAGATTGTTATCGGCAAACAGTCTTTCACCTTTTCCTTTTATATCTATGACGACAAAATCCCCCTTGAATGGCGAGAGTACACCTTTTTAATGGATCGAGGTAGGCTCGTATACACAGTCTTTACTGGTAAATCAGCTACGAATATCTATCTCTCGGATCTGGTGAAAAAGGTGAGCTATGAAGCAGAAGACGATCTACTAACAGTTATTTTTGATTATGGTGACTATCAATTCCGGAGGGCTTATCGCATTGACCACATCCAAACGCAAAGGATTCTTTACAGCCTCTTTCCTAATTCTCCTCTTAGTATTTGCAATCAGTACCGGTGCATTAGGCTTAGTGTCAACATCTGACCTATCGGATAATTGCCTAGGCTATCTTGAAGAGAACTATATCTTAGCTCAAACAGATCTTGAAGTTTTTCAAGAAGTCATCAACCAAGATCCACGCTTTCCTGATTTTCAAACCTTTGCCGCCTATCTTAAAGAAAAAAATTACCTGCGAATTCCGGTGGAACAGACCAGTTTACTTTACTTAAAGACCATTGATTTACCCAACCTTGGAACCATTTATCGATTTAAATTAACCCAACGGGTTGCTGGCAAAGACCATATCCGCTTTGTCCTTGCTAAGGAATCACTAGATGGGGGAGTAGGACTCTTCTTATCAGGGGTTACCGGACAATTTTAGATGGAATATTTAATAATCAATTCGATAATCTAATCCATTTATAAGGCGAATGAGTCAGAAATGGGCTATAATAGTTACAAGGTCAGCCAATTAAAAAGTAACTTTGCAAAACAAAGCTGAGCTGATATAATTATGAATGGTTATTTATAAGAAACAAAATGTATCTTGCGGCCAAGAGAGCCGTGAACTATTGGAGGGGTAAATATATGATTTCCGCAGGCGATATTAGAAAAGGAACAACCTTTGAAATGGATGGTAACGTTTATACCGTTGTCGAATTTCTTCATGTTAAACCAGGTAAGGGGGCAGCTTTTGTAAGAACAAAACTCAGAAACGTTCTTCATGGTGGCATGACCGATACAACATTCAACCCAACAGATAAGTTGCAAGAAGCAGTCATTGAAAGAAAAGATATGCAGTATCTTTACAATGATGGCGAGTTGTATTATTTTATGGACAACGATACCTTTGAACAAATCCCACTAAACTACGATAAAGTGGCTGAAGCCATCAAGTATCTAAAGGAAAATATGTTTGCTGCCATTAAGTTTTATAAAGGCAATGCTTTTGCAATTGAAGCACCAAACTTTGTTGAACTAGAAGTAACTCAAACTGAACCTGGCGTGAAAGGTAACACAGCAACCAATGCTTTAAAGCCTGCCACAGTTGAAACGGGGGCTAAAGTTATGGTTCCATTCTTTATTAATGAGGGCGATGTAATCCGGATCGATACCAGAACCGGAGATTATATGGCGAGAGTTTAAAAAAAATTTAAGCAGCGCTGCATTTGAGCAGTGCTGTTTTTTTTTAGGGCAGATTAACAAGCAAGGGACTAATAATATAAAAAATTACATCCATTGAAAAAAACATACCCTTAGAAAAAACACACCCTTAGAAAAAACATAACCTTAGAAAAAGACATACCCATAGGAAGAGGTACACAAACCTGAAATAAAGAATTGGTTTATCAAGATTAAAAATATAAAATAAAACTGTTATGGAATAATATATTTCTTAAATAAAAAGGGCGAGGAAGATCTAAGTAATTCGAATCTATGATGAAACCGGAGTTGTACATGCTGGACCCTGAGATTTTCTAATTAGATGAAACCCAAGTTAAAATTTCGGACAAGCTCTGGGGTATAATCTAAACAGGTAAGACCAAGGAAATTGAATAAAAAACCTAAAAATGAACCCAATATTAGAGATTTGTGACCATTGTTTTAAGTTCATTGAGTCGAATGAGGAAGGTATGCATAATTCATGCATTGTTTATGCAATATCATATGAAAGCAACCTTTATTCAATTGTAAATGCATAGAGCTCTTTGCTATAATAGCATGACAGGTTTATTTATTATGCAATTTTACCGGAGGTAAAAAAATGGAAAAAGATAATCAGACAAATATAACCAGAGAAACTGGTAAATACGACGTTTCCGGTGTGGGAACGGTGAAAATCTCAGAAGAAGTAGTGGGTGTTATCGCCGGGATTGCAGCGACTGAGATCGATGGGGTTTCAGGATTAAATCCGACTACTACTCGAGGCATCACTCAGGTATTTACAGGTAAACGTAATGTAACAAAGGGCGTTAAAGTTACCATTGACGAAAAGAAATCAACCATTGATATTGTGATGTCAGTGGAATATGGATATAACATCCCTGAAGTGGTTCAGGCCGTTCAGGAAAACGTGATGACAACGGTTGAAAATATTACGGGTTTAAAAGTATCCGAAGTGAATATTATGGTTAATAATATTTCTGTGAAGAAACAGGAAGTAGCAGGGAAAGATGCAAAATAAACCGAATCGACGTAAGTCACGTGCCATTGCCATGGAACTGTTATACTCAGATACCATAAACACGCGCAATGAAGAAATCAATGATGCTTATATCGATGAGTTCATCGATATAAGCGACACAAAGGAAACTTTGGATCGCTCATATATAACTAAAATAAGCTCCATCGTGGTTGAAAAAGATGAATACCTAAAAGCAGTGATTCGTAACTTCTTGAAAGAATGGACCCTGGAGCGGATTTCTAAAGTGAATCTAGCAATTTTAAAATTAGCTGTTGCAGAAATCATCTTTCTTGATGATATTCCAGAGCGAGTCTCCTTAAATGAGGCCTTGGAACTATCTAAAATCTATTCTGATGAGGAAGCCACTTCTTTTATTAATGGTGTTTTAGATAAAGTCTTAAAAGCCAAGCAAGCTGGTACCATACCAAAAGAAAGTGAAGTTGTAATACCAGTCGCTCCAGAAGTTTTAAAAGTTCAAGAAGTTCAAGAAGTTTCAGAAGCTCCAGTTGAAACCCTACCGGGGATCGAGCCTCAAGAAGTGAGAGTAAGTCAATTTGAGACCTCAAGGAGCCTTGAATCGGAGGTTACTTTCGAGAAAAACTTTGAAGTAGAACCTGAAGAAAAATTAGCTTCACCACCTCATGAGGACAGGAAAGAACAAGGACTAGCCGACCGCTCTGTTGCATCAGTAAAAGAAGAGACCTCTGCCAAAGCGATGGTTGAAGAATTATCTGAGGAAGTTCCAACCGAAGGGATGGATATTCGAACTCAAATGAAACTATTGAAATTAAAACGGGAAGAAAAAGAAAATAGTGATCAATAAACTCGCTGAGTGGATGGAAAACCCAGAAACTCAACGAATTTATTTTATCTAATGGATCGTCTTGGTCTCAACCGGTTTGAGGCCATTTATGCATACCCTTTAAAAGTCCCAGAGCAATCATTTGTCTTTTGGGCAGACTCAAATCATAATTGGAGGAATATAATTATGGGAAACATTATTAACGTAAAAGAACTTGCTGCTAAGTACAAGGAAGACATTAAGGCCTTTACTAAAAAAAGAAGCAAGGATGGAAAATCCGTGCCAACTTTGGCAACTGTTTTAGTAGGCGACGATGAAGGCTCCAAGTACTATCTAAACAGCCAGACTAGAGTTGCTGAATCCCTTGGTATGGGAAAAGTTAATATTACCCTACCTGAAGAAACCACCGAAGAAGAACTTTTAGCTGCCATTCGCGATTTAAATTCCGATAAAGACGTTCATGGCATCATGGTGCTCTTCCCACTACCAAAGCATATGGACGGGAAAAAGGTTTCAGCTGCGATTGCAAAAGAAAAAGACATTGACGGGGTCAACCCCATTAATGCAGGGCTACTTTTCATGGGTGATCGTGCCTTTGTGCCTTGTACCGCTAAGAGTGCCCATACCATTATCAAAGAAACATTAGGGGACATTACGGGTAAGAACGTTGTAATTGTTGGCCGTTCCAACATTGTTGGTAAGCCTTTAGCCATGCTTTTATTAGCCGATCACGCCACCGTCACCATGGCCCACTCCAGAACAAAGAACTTGCCTGAATTAACCAAGAGTGCAGATATTGTAGTGGCAGCAGTTGGTCGTCCCCATATGTTTACAGCTGAATACTTTAGTCCGGGACAAACTGTGATCGACGTTGGTACGTCTGAACTAGATGGTAAAATGACCGGTGACGTTAAAACTGATGAAGCCGTTGAAATTGTTGATTATGTAACATCAGTACCTGGTGGCGTCGGCGCAATCACTACCACTATTCTCATGAAAAACGTCTGTGAGGCGTCCGAGCTTGAATATTAAGGTCCTAACTGTTAGTTCTTTAAATAATTATATTAAACGAATCCTGGATCAAGATTACATCCTACGAAATGTTAAGGTGCAAGGAGAGGTTTCAAATTTTAAAGATCATACGTCAGGCCATCTTTATTTCAGCCTAAAAGACCAAGGCTCGCGCATCAATTGTGTCATGTTTCGCCAACAGCGTAATATGCTTAAAAACCTACCCAAGGATGGTGACAAAGTTACCATCCTTGGACGGGTTTCAGCTTATGTGCAAGGTGGTAACTATCAGATTTATGTGGAAGATATCCAAGATGATGGAACGGGGGATTTATATACCAAGTTCTTGCAAATCAAAGAACGTTTGGAGAAAAAGGGTCTTTTTCGTGAAGAGAGCCGTTTACAGATTCCAACCAATCCATCTAAAATCGCTGTGATTACATCACCTACCGGTGCGGCTATTCGTGACATTATTAAAGTGATGAGAACACGAAACCCTAATCAAGCCTTAGTTATCTATCCCGTTAAAGTGCAAGGTCAAAACTCTGAGGCGGAAGTGATCGCAGCTATTAAAGAGGTCAACCAGCGCGATGATATTGACTGCTTAATCATTGCTCGCGGTGGCGGCTCCATTGAAGATTTGTGGAGCTTTAATTCAGAAGAAATGGCCTATGCTATTCACGAATCCAAGATTCCAGTGGTCACCGGCATTGGCCATGATATTGATTTTACCATTGCTGACTTTTCAGCCGACCTGCGGGCAGCCACCCCTAGCCAGGCAGCAGAATTAACCATCCCCAATCGGGCAGATGATTTGGCCTATGCCAGTGAAGCGCGGCGACGGCTTCGCCATTTAATGGATGCCCGCTTGCGTTCTGAACGAAATGATTTAGGGATGAAAGCTCGGATGATTCGTCAAAATGATCCACGCCTAGTCATCATCAATGAAATGAAAAATGTGTCTGATTTAAAAGAACAGTTAATGACCATTGCAACTAGCCGTCTGGAAAAAGACACTGGTGTGTTAGAGCGGGGACGGGCTCTTTTAAATGCCTACAACCCCTATAATGTGCTAAACAAGGGTTATGCCATCGTTCGCGATGAGCAAAACAAAGTGGTGGATACTGTACAAGGCTTAGATGCTGCCTTAAGCTTCCGCATCCGAGTCAAAGATGGTGAAGCTGCATTTGAAAAAGGAGTTCAACTCAATGACAAAAACTAAAAAAACTAACCAAGACCCCTTAAAGGCTGAGGCTAGCTATGAGGAGCTGATGGAAGAACTATCCACTGTCTTAAAGCTCATGGAAGATTCCTCCACTAGCTTAGAAAATCAACTGGTAAACTATGAAAAAGGCATGAAGCTGTGCCAAGAACTGGAATTACGATTAAAAAAAGCCGAAGAAAAAATCCTGATTATCAATCAGGACGGAATGGAAGAGGACTTTGATTAAATCAAAAACAGCGCAAGACCTCGTGGCTCAAAAGCAAGAGCTAATCGAAGCTCATCTTAATAAAATAAGCCAGGATTTCCAGTGCCCGGCTATGTTAAAAGAAGCCATGACTTATTCGCTGCTAGCAGGTGGCAAAAGATTCCGACCCTTGTTGGTCTTAGCCTCAGCTGAGCTGGCTGGCCTAGACGAGGAAATAATTCTGCCCATGGCCTGTGCCATGGAAATGATTCACACTTACTCATTAATCCACGATGACCTTCCTGCCATGGATAATGATAACTTGCGTCGAGGAAAACCAACCAGTCATAAAATGTTTGGTGAAGCCATGGCCATATTAGCTGGGGATGCCCTTTTAAATGAAGCCATGCTGCTCTTAATGCAAGAATATGGAGGATCCACCACAGGGGCAGCTGCCATCGCTGATATTGCCAGATCCTCTGGGAAAGATGGTATGATTGCCGGCCAGGTTTTAGATATTCAATCAGAAGGGCAGACCATTGATATGAAAACCCTTGAGGAGATGCATCAAAAGAAAACCGGTGCCATCATAACTTCCTCTTTAACGGCACCTTTCCTTTTAGCTGGCAAGCCAACACGAGAAGTCCAAGAACTCGTTCAATTTGGCCTCTCCCTAGGTATCTTGTTCCAAATTCAAGATGATATCTTGGACGTAGAATCCAATGCCGAAACTATGGGCAAGACCGTAGGCAAAGATGCCCGGGATGACAAATCCACCTATGTTTCGATTCTCGGTTTAGACCCATCAAAAACCCGTTTAAAGGAACTCAATGCAGATCTTAAGGCCTTTGCTATACTAAACAAACCCAGTGGTAGTCTCCTTGAGGCCATTGTGGAAGTTTTTGCAAAACGAGATCATTAGAGGTAATTTTATGTATGAAATGTTGAAGAAATACCGGGGGCCACAAACGCTGCCGGCCATGAATCTGGATGACTTAAATCAAATGGCTAAAGAAATCAGAACCTACCTCATCCAATCGGTATCTAAAACTGGTGGACACCTAGCGCCCAATCTAGGTGTTGTGGAACTAACTATTGCTCTGCATAATGTGTATGATTTTAGATCAGACCGCCTCGTCTTCGACGTGGGGCATCAATGCTATGTTCATAAAATCCTGACCGGTCGAGCCGGTGGTTTTAATAAACTGCGTAAGTATGGTGGCCTATCTGGATTCCCCAAACGAAGTGAATCACCCTATGATCATTTTGATACGGGTCATGCCTCCACTTCCATCTCGGCTGCCTTAGGTATGGCCAGGGCTCGAGATATTAAAGGGGAAGATCATTCCGTGGTTTGTGTGATTGGGGATGGTGCCTTTAGTGGTGGCATGGTTTGGGAAGCCTTAAACGATGTTGGTTTTCGCCAAACCCCTATGACCATTGTTTTAAATGATAATGAAATGAGCATTGCTCGTAATGTAGGTTCCATGAGCCTCTACTTTTCAAAGCTGCGCAGTGATGTAAACTACGAGAAATTCAAAGCTTCTTTCCAAAAGAAAGTTGAGAAACTTCCCATGGGGGACTCATTGTCCCATGGGGCTAAATGGATGAAGGATTCCTTTAAAGCCATGGTTGTGGAACAAGAAGGTATGATTTTTGAAAATATGGGAATAAAGTATTTAGGACCAGTGGATGGCCACAATATTAAGGACATGAGTAAAATTCTTAAAAAGGCTAGAGAATTTGATGGCCCAGTGATTATCCATGCCATAACGCAAAAGGGACGAGGCTATAACTTTGCTGTGGAGCATCCTGATAAATTTCACGGCATTGCCCCCTTTGACTCCTTAAATGGTGAAGTGGCGGCAAGCTCAGGCAAAAATTATTCCAAAGTGTTTGGCGAAACCTTAACTAAACTTGCCAAAAACAATCAGGATATCGTTGCCATTACGGCAGCCATGCCTCAAGGCACCGGATTAGCTGGTTTTGCCGAAGCCTATCCAGATCGGTTCTTTGATGTTGGCATTGCCGAAGAACACGCAGTCACCTTAGCAGCAGGGATGGCAGCCGCTGGCCTAAAACCCTATGTGGCCATTTATTCCACTTTCCTGCAACGGAGCCTAGACCAACTCATCCATGATGTTTGCATTCAAAAGCTGAATGTAACTTTCTGCTTGGATCGTGGTGGGATCGTTGGCGATGATGGTGAAACCCATCAAGGCCTATTTGATTTAGCTTACTTGTCCATGATTCCTAACATGACCCTTATGGCACCAAAGTCCATGGCCGAGCTAACAGAAATGCTAAAATGGTCCACCAGCTTCCAATTTCCCTTGGCGATCCGTTATCCACGAGGTGGTGACGAAAAGGGCATTGATTTAGCGCCTTTAAAGGAGTTTACTCCTGGCAAATGGGAGCTTTTAACAGAACTTAACCCCTCTCAGGCTGATATCGTGTTGATTGGAACAGGTAAAATGTCAGCACGAACCTATGCGGTGGCTAAAAACCTAGAAGCTTCTGGTTTGAAGGTAACTGCAATTCATGCACCCTTTATCAAACCCTTAGATTTTGACCTCTTAGCTTCGATGATAAACAGCCAACTAGTTGTCACGGTGGAAGACGGAATTCTTCACGGCGGATTTGGTGAGTTTGTTTTAGCTCAGTTAAATAAATTAGGCTATAAAGGGTCCTTTCTCCCCATTGGTTATCAAGATACTTTTGTTGAACAAGGCGATGTGGACATTCTCTACGATGAACATGGGTTAAGCCAAGCTAAAATTGAAGCGAGTGTTCGTGCTGCCATGGTGGGAGATCATGGAACGGCTTGATCAATATTTAATACGGGTTGAAGAGCTGCCTTCCCGGGAGTTTTCGCGGGAGGAAGTGTTAAAGGGACAAGTGTTGGTGAATGGAAAAAAAGTTTTAAAACCTGGCTATAAAGTGAAAACGAAGGATCAGGTGGATTATCTGGGCCAAGGCAGACAGTATGTGTCCAGGGGAGCCGAAAAGTTACTCGGCGCCATCAAAAGTTTTGCTCCCATCATCAAGAATCAGCGTTGCATCGATGTGGGGGCTTCCACTGGAGGCTTTACCCAAGTGCTTTTAGAAGCCGGTGCCGCCTTTGTCGCGGCCCTTGATGTGGGCCACGGTCAACTGCACCAAGAGATTAAAACTCATCCCAGAGTGAAAAGTTTTGAAGGCATTAACTTTCGCAGCCTCGATGAACAACTAGTACAAGACCTAGGCGCCTTTGACCTCTTAACCATGGATGTTTCTTTTATTTCCGTGCTTCTTTTAAAAGACAGCATCAAGACGGTTTTAAAACCAGAAGGCGCAGCTATTATTTTAATCAAACCTCAATTTGAAGCCGGTCGTGGCGCTTTAAATAAAGCTGGGGTGGTGACTGATCCTGGACGCCACCGAAATGTCTTAACAAAGGTTTTGTCCGATTTTTTAGAAGCAGGCTTTCGTTTAGGGGGGCTTACACCATCCTCCATTCAAGGACCTGATGGCAACATCGAGTATCTGGCCTATCTTAAAAATAGTCCATCAGACTTGGGAGAAGAAATTGATCCAAATGAGCAGGCACTTAATACCCAACCTCAAATACTTGAAGGGGATATAGGATATCCTAACCCCATTAAGTCTCTTGAGCTTTTAACAGAAGAAATCAAAGCCAATATTATAGGAGTGGTTGAAACAGCGTTCGAATCCTTTGAACTGCCTCACCATCGCTAAAGGGGAGACTATGAATACAAAGATACAACAAATTTATTTTAATAATATCGGCTTAGGCATTAATTTGGACAAAGATCCTGACGGCCAGGTCCAAAAGCGAATCCAAGAACTAATTGGCAAATATTTGCCCACAGCTAAAATCCACCTCATCGATCCGAGCCATCCGCAACTAGAATTTGAAGACTTGGACTTATTTATTGTGCTAGGTGGCGATGGTACCTTTTTATCAGCAGCTCGACTGATTCATGGTCGAAACATTCCCATGTTTGGCATTAATATCGGAACCCTGGGCTTTCTGACTGCTGCTGAATACTCCGATGCTGAAGAAGCCTTTGGGCTCCTACGGGATGGCAGATATACCATTGAACATCGTCATATGCTAAAAACTCGCTTTTATGCCGATGAGAAGGTGGAAGAATTTGTCGCCATGAATGATGTGGTGGTCACCAAGGGCTCCCTTGGTCGGATGATGACCTACCGTGTCTTTGTTGACAACCAGTACGCAACAACCTTCCGTGGCGATGGTGTTATTTTCGCAACCCCCACTGGATCCACTGCTTATAACCTTTCCGCTGGCGGTCCCATTGTCTACCCCACCATTAACGCCATCTCCATGACAGCCATTTGCCCCCACACCTTAGGCGTTCGAAATTTGGTGGTATCTGGGGATTCAAAGATTATGGTTCAAGTCAAAGGGGATGTGGCAGGGTACAATCTGTCCGTGGATGGTCAGCAGAACTTTAACATTGATACCTTCCGCGCCATTGAAATCACCGATTCAGGCCATCGCGCTCATATTCTACGACTGGACGATTATGATTACTTTGATGTGTTAAGAAAAAAAATTATATTTAAAGCACAAGATTCACTCGAGGAGGCAATCGATGAAAGCAAAACGACTGAATAAAATTTTGGATATCATCACCACTAAAAATATTGAAACCCAAGAAGAATTAGCCCAGGAGCTAAGAAAAGAAGGGTTTAAGATTACTCAAGCTACCATATCCAGAGATATTAAAAATTTGCATCTAACCAAGGTTTTAGCCAAAAACGGGAAGTACAAATATGTGTTATCGGTCAATGAACCTAAAGTGATTGACAATCAAATTATGAATATTCTACAAAACACCATTACCCATGTAGAATACATCGAGCAAATGGTTATCATTAAAACCCTGACCGCATCGGCTGGTGCTGTAGCTGAAGCCATTGATCAATTGGGTCTGGATGAAGTGGCTGGAACTTTAGCTGGTGACAATACAATTTTCGTCATGTTCCGTAACATTAAGAAAGCGGAGGCTTTCGTTCGGCGCATCGATTCCATGGTTCGCAACCAGGATTAAGGAGACATATGCTTCGCAAACTGAATGTTCAAGATTTTGCTTTAATGGATCACTTGGAACTTTCCTTTACGGACGGCTTCACGGTGTTAACGGGAGAGACTGGGGCCGGTAAATCTATTTTAATCGATGCCATCAGTTACGTAATGGGTACGAAGTTTAATCGGGAATTTATTAGATCAGGCGAAACCAAAACCTCGGTGGAGGCTGAGTTTGACATGCCAACGCAAGTCGTAGAAATTTTAGAGCGGGAACAAATCCCAATGAAAGAGCATCTCATATTGTTCCGCGAAAATTCTTCCACTGGAAAGTCCATTGCCACGGTAAATGGCAAAGCGGTTTTAATTTCCACCTTGAAAGAAATTAGTCCTTATTTATTAGATATTCACGGCCAACATAATAACCAGAATCTCCTTGATTCAGATAACCACTTAGATTATTTGGATGAATATGGTGATATTCGCCAGAGCAATGAGTTTTCAAGCTATCAAGATCTTTATCGTAAAATTCGAGAAAAAGAACGAAAACTGGTTTCTTTAACTCGCAACAATGAACGAGAAAAAGTAATGGAGTTTTTAGAGTACCAAGTCCAGGAAATCAAAAAACACCATTTAAATCCAGAGGAAGAAGAAGAACTTATGGCCAAGGAAAAAATGTTATCTCATGCCCAAAAGATTGGCGAGGCTTTAATCAGCGCTCAAAAAGCCTTGTCCGATGAACAGTTGGATTCCTTGGAGCACGCGGTGCGCTCACTCCAATCCATTGAAGAGGTTTATAGTGAAGCCAAGGATATTGCTCAAATCATCGAGGATTCTTTCTTTAGCTTAACGGAAGCCCGACGTGATTTGGTGGCCATATCTGGTGAAGTCTATTTTGACAGCAATGAGCTGGATGACATCAATGGTCGGCTCTTTATCTATGAAGCTATGCAAAAAAAATATGGCAAAACCACCCAAGACGTGTTAGTTGAATTAGAACGCATGGAAGAAGAACTTTATGAATTGAGTCATGCCGAAGACTTGATTGCCGATTTAAAAAATCAAATTATAGCTCTAAAAAGCCAAGCCTTAGAAGCGGGTGCTGAACTGTCTGTTTTACGCAAGCAGGCGGCTGCAGAACTTTCAAGTAAGATTAATGCCGAACTTAAGTTTGTAGGCCTTGGCAAAGCCGATTTTAGTCCCTTTATCCAAGAGGGCGAAGCTTTTACCGAGGTGGGCACCGATCAGGTTCACTTTTATATTTCCACTAATACTGGGGAACCCAAAAAGCCCTTGGAAAAAGTAGTGTCTGGTGGAGAACTTTCCCGAATCATGCTAGCTTTAAAAGCAGCCTTTATTGATCGCGAAGGAACCCCAACAGTTATCTTTGATGAGATTGATACCGGAATTTCTGGATCTATTGCTCAAGCAGTGGGGGAGAAGATGCACCATATTTCTGAAGTTACCCAAGTTTTATGCGTAACTCATTTACCGCAAATAGCTTCTTGGTCGGACCATCACTTAATTGCCAAAAAGGAAGAAAAAAAAGGTCGCACTTTCTCGCAAGTTATTCATGCCAGTGAAGATGACAAGGTGATGGAGATTGCTAAAATGCTAGCGGGTGCTAAGGTCACGGAAGCCATCTTGGCCAATGCCAAAGACTTAATATTAACCACCAATCAGCGAAAATCCTAACTGTCTTGGATAATAGAAGGATTCCACTTAAACCATAAAAATCTAACCAATGATGTTCAGTCTTTTTTAATCGCCCTTTTCCCGAGGGGCGGTTTTTATTTTTTGGAAATGACTTAAAAGTTCATAAAAGTTCCAGAACAAGAACGGACTTTAACAATGATTCTATTTTCTAAGACTTATGATGAAATTCAAATCAAATTTATCCAAGGAGGAATTACCTGGTCCTGTTCAAGAATAAGGAGTAGGTTTTACATAACCTGAATTGTAAAATTAAGCTAGAAAATTAAATAGGCCATTTGTGGTACACTCAAATCAAATTTCCAACCACGAAAATAAGGAGAGTGACCACTAATGGCT
>JAAZGI010000092.1 GCA_012511315.1 Clostridium sp. | reverse complement strand
AGGATGGTATCTAATCTGAATGCATCACCTATGTTTCATCATAATGAAATCACACTGTATAAGGATGGGATTGAAAAATTTTCCGCGTTAATTAAAGATCTAAAAAATGCCAAACACCATATTCATCTTGAGTATTACATTATAAAGTCAGATGAACTGGGACGCCAAATCTTTGATATTTTAAAAGAGAAAGCCGAATCAGGCGTTAAAGTCCGGGTGATCATGGATAAAATAGGTTGCCGTAAATTCAACAAGTTCTATAAAAAAGACTTAATGGCAGCCGGTGTGGAAATCGTCACCTATACTGCTACCTTTGCTTTTGTTTCTAGTGTGATTGATATGTCCATTAATTATCGAAATCATCGGAAAATGATTATTATCGATGGAGAAATTGGATATACGGGTGGCAATAATATCGGAAATGAATATGTTTCAAAAGGACATATGGGCTATTGGCGAGACACTCACATGCGAGTGGAAGGAGACTTTGTGCTAGGCATGCAAGGGCTGTTCTTTGATGATTTTTTTGCCGTTCTCCACCGCAACCAAGCAAGTAAAAAGTGGGAGTATATTAAACAAAGCGAAATCTATACTGAAGAATCTGATTTAGCCGAATATTTTGAGCCCACTCAAATCACTAAGAAGCTCCCTATGCAAATTTGCTACTCAGGACCAGAATCTGCCTTTTATTCCATAGAGCTGATGTACATAAAAATGATAACAACTGCTAAGGAACGAATCTTTATTTCTACACCTTATTTCATTCCTAGCGAGGGAACTGCCTCCGCTTTAAAAGCAGCTATTAAGTCGGGGGTTGATGTTCAAATCATGTTTCCCGCTCAGTATGATCATCCCATGGTCGGTCACGCTTCCATGACATATTTAGCAGAAATGGTTGAAAGTGGCGCTCGAGTGTTTTTATACGATAAAAAATCTTTTACCCATAACAAAGCGATGATTTGTGATGGGCGCTCATTCACCATCGGAACCGCCAATTTCGATGTCAGATCTTTCTTTTTTAACTATGAAGTCAACACCTTGATTTACGATGAATATTACGCTTCAAAAATGGAAGGTCTTTTTCAAGAAGATCTTGAAAATGCAGAGGAACTTACTTTGGAAAATTATTTTAATCGTTCTCGTACCGTGTTTTTAAAGGAGAGTTTTTTCAGAATCTTCTCCTTACTCTTTTAGCACCTAATGTTATTGTAGAGCCCTTTAAAGCACACTCCTGATACCTAAGAAGAGTCCCCTAAAATATTTTAGGGGACTCTTCTTAATGTATTATGATATTAAAATAATGTCAGTTGGATTTCAGTTGGAATTAATTGTTATAATTTGCCTTCTTCTAATAAAAGACTATTTCCAAGTTCTACTATTTCTTCTAACCGTCGGGCGCCAAGCTTCTTTTGGATTGTCTCCATCGCCTCACCCAAATTTGGACGGCGAATATCCATATTATGGGAATCAGAGCCTAAAACATAGTAATCACTATTCTTAAGATGTTTAAGAGCTCGCCTCTTAGATTTCCAAGAGTTAATAAACTCCCCATTCATTTGAAAAATTGCCCCAAGATTAATTAAATCATCCAACTTAGAGCTATTGACTGAAAAGTCAGGGTAGCGCTCCACGTGAGCAAGAATTGGTGTTAAATCCAAATTATTAATGATAGAGTATATCTCATTAATATTACTTGAAGTCCAAATGGAGAAAGGCATCTCAATTAAAATACACTCAGTTCCCTGTATTTTCAATTGCTGTAGATTTTCCATTTTACTCATTCCTGAAAAATATGCTACCTCTGCACCTAACCGCAGGTCAGGAATCTGGAAATCATGACTATTTTCCATTAATCGATTAAATGATTTCTCTCGACGAGTCAGAAACTCATCAATCGATTCTCGAGACTGGTAATAATGAGAAGTAGCTATCATCGTATTAATACCCTGTTCCTTGGAAGCTAACAGCATGTCCATTGATTCTGATAAGCTT
>JAAZGI010000505.1 GCA_012511315.1 Clostridium sp. | reverse complement strand
TATGGGAAAAGGATCAGGAAGGTACCTGGAGTCCTAAATCTTAATATGATGGGAAATGAAAAAGGATTTCTAAAACCTGAAGAAGTTAAATATTTAGCTTTTGAAGGAGGAGGAGGAAAGGGAAATGCATTTTTAGGTGCTGTAAAAGGACTTGAAGAAGAGGGCGTTTTGAAATATAAGAACGGAAGAATTTCAAGTTCAGTAAAAGGAATAGCTGGAGCATCAGCAGGAGCAATTACAGCATTATTTTTAGCATCTGGATATAGCTTTGAAAGTCTTAGAAAGGATATATTCTCTGTGAATTTCAATGACTTTTTTGACCCTCCAGTTGTAGGCGAAATAATTGTTGCAGGAAGTGGAAAAAGTAAAAGTACAGGAAAAACAAATACAGCATCAAAGTTGAATGATTTGTCAAAATATCTTCCTCTTTTGTCAAAAAAAGGTATATATGATAAGATAATAATGGAAGTGATGAAGATGCTACTTTCTGAACTTGATATCAAGAAAAAATCGTTTAAATTAAGTGACATAAAAGAATACCTTATTTGTTTACAGAATGATTTCGGTGTATTTTCAGGAGCAAACATTCATTCTTTTTTTAATCAAAAGGTAACTGAAGGCATCGCAAAGATTGATGCTAAAGTGGAAAAGAATCTTAATTATCTAGGGAAAAATAAATGGTGGACATTTAAGGAGCATTATGAGTATTTCAAGATAGATTTAAAGTTCACCGCTGTAAATATGCGAACTGAAAATCTCTATGTTCTTTCGAAGGACACAACTCCAAACTTGCCAGTTGCTACTGCTGCACGAATGTCTATGAGTTTACCATTTATTTTTAAACCAGTGATAATAAATAAACAATCTGAGGCTAGAGGGAAAATCAACTCTAAATTAAATGGTCTTTGGTTAGATGGTGGTCTTTTTAATAATACTCCGTTGAATTTATTTAATTCTGATAAGACAATACTTCTGCGTTTAGGTGAAAGAATGGAAAACCATCAATTTGACAGTCTTTTTGATTTCATAAAAACTTATTTAGCTATGGGAGCAATGGGAAGTGCGGGTTCTGGACAAATAAATGAGTTTACAGTAAGAGACTACTTAACTCAGGTAATAGAATTAAATATAGACGGAACGTCCTTGTTGAAATTTAACCTCGAAAAGCCAGTTCTTGATAAGTTGATAAAGATTAATTCAAAGAGAATTAAAGGATATTTTAGCCAACAATCAATTCCCTAAATAAGACACACTGATAATGTGTGAGATTGTTTAGTTTTTAGTAGTAAATCAGGGTGACCAAAAATCAATCTTAAAAGGGGGTCCTTTTTGATCAATAATTGAATAAATTGTAAATTGACTGTATTTAATTTGTCCGAATAATGTACTACAGGTCAATGTAGTGGCCGACCTATGTGTCGGCCATCTGTGATAAAACGATCTGTTTGTAGTGGCCGACCTGTGTGTCGGCCAATGCTGTAATTCACTATCCAAAATTATTTATTTCATTGGGATGTCATTCATTGTTCAATCCACCCTATATGTCTGTTGAATTACCGAAATGTGATTTTGGTTTTCAATTATCGATTGTACCCTGTTAATTCGACCATGGCGCACAGGTAATGGGAATGATTTCATGGGACAAACAGATGACTGTAATTATATCAATTTTGTTCCGTTATTCATACATGGCCGACACGTAGGT
>JAAZGI010000504.1 GCA_012511315.1 Clostridium sp. | reverse complement strand
CACTCCAACTGATAACAGCAAAGTTTCCCTCCGTATGAGCTTCAACCCTATTTATCCACTCAATCTCATGACTGGCCTTTGCCTTTAGCAAGCTGTTAGTGGTTTCGGTAGCATACAATGAAGAATTGATGACCCACCACTTTGTGGAAATCTCTGCACGTTTTAAATCTTCCTCTAAACGCATAGCTTCATACACAGGAGTAGCTTCTGCAAGCGTCACGATAATGACTTCAGTTTCCTTTTCGTTGCGCAATCGAGGTAGCAGTTTTTTAACATTCTCAGGAATGTTACCTTGTGTTCGTTTCACCTCGCGATGGTAGCTTTGCGTGGAATCAAGCAATAAAAGCGTGTGCCCTGTAGGTGCTGTATCAATGACGACAACCTCATTATCAGCCTTATCTACTACCTCAGCAAAAGCACGGAATACAGCGATTTCCTGTGTACAGGGTGAACGTAAATCCTCTTCCACATAGGCAACATCATCTTCTGACATGGTTTCTCGTGCTTTGGAAAGCACTTCATCCTGATATCGCTTCAACTCTGCTTCTTCGTCGATATGGCTCATGGTGATGTTCTCTGTTTCTTTAGCAACATACTTCAGATGCGCTGCTGGATCGGTAGTTGTAAGGTGTACCTTTTTGCCTCTAGTAGCCAAAGCAAATGCAATCGTTGCAGCGATAGATGTTTTACCAACTCCGCCTTTACCCATTGTAAAAATCACCTTCTTGTCACTCTGATACAAATCATCGATCACATTTTTTAAAGAAGGTACTGTAGTTGCATTTAAGGCTTCTTTACTGATTTCAATATTATCCTCGGTCAGAAGTGCACGTACATTATCCACTCCAGTGATGTTATACGCCCGTAGCGGGACCGAGTACAAGTTAAGCTTTTTGATATTATTAGGCATCTCGCCCAATGCTGCCTGCTGTTTATTAAAAAGTCTCTCAGATACGCTATCATCAAAGGAAGGTATGACACCGTTTATAATAAGCATTTGATTGTTCACGCCCAAATCTGCAAGCTCACTAGAAGCGCGTTCTGCTTCTTTTAGAGGTGTTTTATCGGGTCGTGATACCAATACAAGCGTAGTAGCATTACCATCTGCAAGCGTATTGACAGCCTGCTTGTATACTTCTTTTCGTTCCTCTAGCCCTGATAGTTGACCTAAGCAAGATGCACCATGTGTGCTTTCGCTTATAAAATTGGTCCAAGCTGACGGAAGTTGTAACATTCTAAGCGTATGACCTGTTGGCGCTGTATCAAAAATGATATGGTCATATTCTCTTTTGGCTGTTTTATCAGTTATAAAATTTGAAAACTCGTTAAACGCTGCGATCTCTACTGTGCAGGAACCAGAAAGTTGTTCCTCCATATTGTCAAGAACTGAGTCAGGTAGCTTACCTCGGTACGGTGCTATTACGCTTTCTCTATACTCAGTTGCCGCTTGAATTGGATCAAGGTTTGCAACAACAAGACCGGGAACTTCTTTAATTAGAACCCCCTTGCTTGATAGATCTGTAGAAAACACGTCTTGAAGATTGGAAGCTGGATCGGTGCTGACAAGAAGCACCCTTTTACCACTATCAGCAAGAGTAACCGCTGTAGCACAGGCAACTGATGTTTTTCCAACGCCACCTTTACCAGTAAAAAACATATATTTGGTTAAGGGAATATTCTTAACATCAAAGTCATTCATTAACAACAACCCCCACCGTTACAGCAACCGTCAGCTTTTGGTTTTTTTTCTTCACCAAGATAAGACTTTGGAACACCAAACAATTCTGAAATCTCAGCATTAGTCGGGTATTTCTTTGTCATAACGATTTTCCCATCTACTACCGTTGCAGGTAGCGACTCAACACCATCACCCATAATAAGCTTATTAATAACTTGGTTCTCTATAAACTCCTGTGGAGCATTACTAAGGTTGTAGCGGTTCACCACGACACCATGTTTCTTCAAATTACTCAATACAGTCGAAATACGAAGCAGTTCAGGGTCAACACCGACTCCACAAACTCCAGTCTCACAGCACATAGCAGCCTCATATATAGATATTTTTGTAATATTAGAATCCCCATTACTATTCTTACTAGCATAAAACTCTTTTAAATTTTCTGGCATAATATATTCTGTATTGGTACTATTTATATTATCAGAAAACAAGGTTTTCAAAATAGCATTTGCGAGCATTTCCTTAGGAGGAATTTCGTAGACTTCATCTTCATAGCGAAAAACACGGCACTCCACATCGCATCCAGCTATATCACTACACTGTCCGCAATCATTTTCTTCTACACTGAGGAAGATGTCCTTATCATTTATACGAATAGTCGGGGATGACAAAAACTGATATTCATTCGCTATCTCCACTGTAGACATTTCTATTTTACGTCGAACGATTTTATAGCCAGCTAGTTTCAATGTCGGCTCTAAAACGTCTAAGACCTCGTCTAAAACTTCATCTGTTCCTACACAACGGTCACAGGTCTTTAAATCGAGATAAAGATATTCAATAGTAACTTCTTTCATAGAATAAGACTCCTTTTTAATTGATTGGGTAATTTGCTCACGATTGTTGCTTGTGGGTTCTCTCTTAAATTTTCACTGTCTTAAAGTCAATTCTAACAACATTCATTATCGGATTTTTTACTTTGACATTTCTTACAAACACAATCTTCTTTCTCGGAAGTTATTCTAGTAAAGAAAGCCATGACTTCATTTGTTTTTTCCTTATTTAGCGTATACCTCATCCATGATCCATCTCGTACACCATTTACAAGGTTGCTTTCTGTTAAAATCTTCATATGATAACTAAGAGTGGATTGAGAAATACTGAATTCTTTCAATATGTCACATGCGCACATTTCTCCACATGACAACATATCTATAATTTTTAGCCGGGTTTCATCTACCATTGCTTTAACTACAGGTACATACTCAGAATATGATTTTTCCATAGAATTACCTCCCTATAAGTTTGAATGTAATAAAGATATCGATGATTCTCGATATCTTAGTTAACAATACCAATAATATCGATAGGTGTCAATATGATTTCGGTACAGAGAGTACTAATTTATATTAATAATCATAAAAAATTATATGAAATCAAATGTTTACCAGTTCAAAAAACTGTCACATAGTCTTCGACTCGGGATCCATTCACCGATAAGATTAATGAAGTCAACTCATTCAACGCACTATAGAGAGCACATAAAGTTTTATACAAGCTTACTTGATCTACCTCAACTTAACTAACCAACATTAGTAACTGCGTTACCAACCCTATTTACTTCAATCTTTCTTATGGTCAAGGTAGTGTCAGCACCGTCGTCTAATTTTGCCACAATCTCTCATCTGTTAATAAACCTAGTTTTGTGACAGGAACAATCCGACAAACACTTAAAAGAGGACCAATATCACTGCCAGAAGTAAAGCGATTCAATCGCTATACTATCGTTCTCAAGATGGTATGAGTCAATTAGCTTTCTAACCCATTACATTACAACTACCTAACCCCAGACGATTTGTAACGTATTATAGTTCAGAACTTATAACACCATAATGATCAGAGTATCCACTTTTTGAAAAAGTGGATAACTTGAAACTGAAGTTTACGAAATCTAATTTTGTAATTTTCGGATAGGAAAAAACATATACGATTGACCATTTTCTTCAGGGCAGATAAAATCATGAACTGCTCCTGCTAATTTGAAATTGTTATTTTCAATGTACTTAATCATCGCAGAAAAAGTTTCAGGTATGCTATTATCAACTTTTACATAAAGATATTCGTAGGAAGGGACTATCCATTTTGTCCAGCCTATTGGTGGCTCACTATCATCTTTCACTTCTGCCCCAGCAAGATATAATCCCTCAGTAAAATTGTTTTCCCATGGTTGAAAAGACTTAGAAAAGTTACTCATTACACCCCAAAAACCAACTGGATTACCACTTTCATTTATCTTCAGTAATGATTCAATCTCATTAAAATGATTATTTGCTTCGTCCCATAATTTTTGTATAAAACCATCACCATCATTTGTTGTTCCTTCTTTACCAAT
>JAAZGI010000503.1 GCA_012511315.1 Clostridium sp. | reverse complement strand
TGAAGCTACCAAACTAATAGCCTGCTGCCGGGCGCTTAGAATGGGAATTTAAATCGGCCAGCTGCACTCGGAGAAAGCAGTGATTGTCGGCTTTCGGACACGGGTTCGACTCCCGTCATCTCCACCAAAAGTAATACCATCAATTGTTAAAAAGTATTTTAACGGTTGGTGGTTTTATTTCGCCCTGAAATAGCTTAAATCAAGCGATTCCTGGATGTTTCCTGGGGTCGCTTGTTTCAGTCTTAAGGATCTTCAATTGAAATTTTCACTAATCTCCGGAGTTGGAAGAGGGAAGTATGGTTTCTAATCGTTAGACATTTGGTAGGGGTGTGCATTTATTCTGTATATCGTAGGACAATTGAGTAATCGTTGAGCATTAGAAATCACGATACCGGTACCGAATCCAGGGTCTATGTTCATGCAGATTTTGATACAAAAAGAAAAAGCCCTCTCCGGCACAAATGTGCTGAAAAAGGCTTGATATAAAGGCTTCCGAGACTCCGCACAATCTCGACGCGAGCTTCGAGAGCCCCTTTTTTGATTATTTGATTTGTAGCATCAACCCTTGATTTTGAGTTAACTTACCCTGCCAATTAGGAAGCAGATGAATAATTAAAGAGTTTAGCAAAATTGAAAGGTTTAGCTCTGAAATATATTTTCTCTGACCGTCTGGTCCGAGAGCTAGGTTTGAATCTCGGTAATAGCCTTAAACATGGGAAATTGTGTATAATATTGAGTCATTGAAAATTTTCATTTCTTAAAGTAGAAGGGGTAGAAGCGTTTTATTACTTGAAATGTACTTTAGAATGCTCCGTTATAAAGATTCTTTTTTTATCGATTCCATTATATCAAATATCTCTCCATCACTAATATCTTTAGGTATTACAAGACTAATTAAATAGTCATCTAAGGGCATAGAAACTAAAACCGCTTCTTTCGGACGAGCTATAGTGAGCGGATTTCCATTTAATGTAAGCTCGTATGAGTTTTCCATTCTACTTGCTGTATCCTTATATGCCTCTTTGATATTAGGAAATTGTTGTTGTTCTAAGGTAAAAACAAAATTTTTATCCTTTGATGAATAGTGAACAAAAGTAACATACTCCCCCACTTCAATTTTTTCGATTTCTAAAGTATTTTTGTTTTCGTCAATGGTATACAGCGTTTTTTTATTTTTTAACCATTGATCAGATCCATTTAATTTCTCTGTCTTCAACTCTGAAATGGACTTATATGTATTCTTACCTTTATAAGCAACAGCCGTTTTTTCATTTGCACTTGTGTTAAATGTACACCCAGTTAAAAATATAAAGCCTAAAAACAAACTTATTAACTTCTTCATGAAATTCTCCCCCTACCTTGGTATAAATTGATTGTAATGATAACTACACCAAATGTTACGCTGCGTTGAGATTGGTGTTGTATCAAATCCTCCAGACATAACGCACTTCCCAGTACAACCCCCGTCGTACATTCCATATACATGTGACATCTCATGCTGCAATATTCTAGAGTCCAATATTGCAGACTGATTACTTGGACAAGCAATAACCACTCTATTACCACCTACAAATTCAGTAACACCCAATATGCCACTATTAAAAACATTACCTTGAATTGCCAAAAGAAAATTGTTATTTTGAAAACTATAGTTGTTTGAAAGCCAATTTAAATTCTTAATGTAATATTTATGTCTAGCAGTTAAAGCGCTCGCACACGATGATGTGCAAACTGATAATGGAGAAAGCGGACAATCATCTGAAGGGAAATCGTTATATGTGATAATAGAAAAAGTGGGAGTGAATGAAATACCGAATTCTGCAAATGAGTATTTTAAATCGTTTATCTTTGCGCTTGCATAATTCTTAGTAGTTTCGCTACTCCCAAAAGCATTGTACAAAGTTTTAGTAGTAACGACTCTAATTGTTTTGTTAACAGCAGCACTTGCTATTTGTTGATTTAAACAGCTTATAAACACAACAGAAAAAACAATACTTTTAAAGAATCCTTTCCTCATGCAATTTCCTCTCGTAAGTTAATTAATTGCTCTGGAGCCATGTAAATTAATTTATTCAACATCATCATAGGCCTCCTCCTTATCACTGGTAATAATTACATATTAGCACCCGAGATTCAGGTATTAGTTTAAGAATAGTTCCATTGCAAAATAACACCTGCCAAATAATATCCGATGGTCCTATAAAATTGATATCACCTAATTTCGCTATGTTTTTTAGAGATAAATTAGTTTTTTCTCTAGTCTCCAGTTATACCTATGTTAGCTAATAGTCAAGTCGGCCACTTAGGCTTATTCCACCTCCTTGTAATCGATTGTAGCGGATTGTATGAGAATTTCCAACTATTTCCCGCAAAACCCAACTTACCCCGCAAGAGGAAAATCTGTTGTGCAATCATTAAATTGTATCAATCTCTGGAAGATTATTTCTATGTTCATGCAGATTTTGATACAAAAATAAAAAGCCCTCTCCTGGGCATAACCCCGGAAAAGGCTTGAAATCAATGCGTTTAGAAAGGTGCTCGGACTTGTGATACGCATTAGATTACTAACGTATTGAGTTTTTTGATTGGAGCGTTGGTGATTAAATCTAACTTGAATACCCTTACATTTATTCAAGCAAAATAATTAAAAAGTATTGTAAAATTAAAAGGTTTAGTGTCTATGAGTTTCCTCTAACTTCATGGCTTGAGGCTCATTATTGATGTCTGCGTCCAAGAGAACATATCAATCGCTTTTGAGCGTTTCCGAGGTTAGTGGGAACATATCAACGATTTCAAGGTTTTGGGAACATATCCACCATACTGTCATCCCATCAATTGATCATTTAGTAAAATACTGTGGCTATAGCTTAATGTAGATTTATAGGGATTTTATCATAATCAAACATGGATTCCATTCGTCCCACAAAGTTGGAAAAACTTCAAGTTTAGCAAAACCAACTGCTTTATAAAAAGACACCGTTTGATCATATCCAGCGTAATGCCCTTCATCTACTGTTTTCACTTGTAGATATTTATATTTTTCTTTTGCATACTTTTCTAGTACTAGATACAGTTGAGATCCAATTCCTTTTCTATGGTAGGCTTTTTTAATCCCCATGCAATGAATATCTCCAGTTTCCGGACTGCTTTCTGTTAATGATATAAACCCAATGATTTCCTCACCTTTTCTTGCCACCCATAAAGGCAGCCGCCTTGAATCATCAATGTATGTTTTTGTACTTTCCGGCAGCCCAAACCAATCTGGTAAATCTAATAAAACCTCAGAAACAATTTCTGCTTTTTCTTCAGGGTTTTCTACCCTTTCAATCTTAAAAATTTCTTGCATCTACTTTCCTCCTAATATTAATGAAGGTTATTGATTAGTGAAACCTCCTAACACCTTAAATATAACAAGATTAATATTTAACATGTCATCACCACCTTTCAATAAGTTGTATATAAGTAACATAAAGAATTTATATTATACTTCTTTGTTTTACCATATAATGCCTACAAATCAATACTACCGATTAACTCTCTTCATGTAACACAGATTTGCTCCCACAAACACATGACGAATGAGTTGGGAGATGTTTACCGACTATTCTCCATGTTTTAGGTTCTTACTTTTTTCGACATCAACACCACTGTTTCGACATGGCACGGAGTTATCAGATTGATGTCGGGTATGTTTATTGTTGATTTTCCGTACAAGGAAACATGTCGATAGCGATTTTTGTGAAATTGACCGTTCCTGGAAACATATCCACTTGTTTTTTTCAGTTTATACCCGTATACGGAAACAAGTCAATCGAAAAACCTCCTGTATCTCATTCAGGGTCTGGATCCATCTTACCCGCGACAGAAAATCCTTGGCAGGGTGGTCCACCAAAAATAATATCCGCGTCACCCTCTGAGAATGATTCCATATAATCCTTTATATCACCTTTTAATAACTTAGTTTCAGGATGGTTTGCTGCATAGGTTTCACAAGCATAAGGTACAATTTCATTTGCAGCTACGACTCTAATACCCGCATTTGTAAAACCTACGTCCATGCCACTGGCACCAGTAAATAGCGAAATACCTCTCAATGGTTTCTCCATTTTTGAGCTATCATGCTTATGTTGAACTTCATTCTCATCCCATCTATCTGTAACATCCCAAAGTTTAATCTGTTCAATGTCTGATTTCTTTGCTTCGTATGGCATCTATCTAACCTCTTTCGTTATTTATAATTGTTCCATCTTTAATATGGTACTGTATCGCTTTTTCATTACAGAAGTTTATGACTTGATTAGCAACCTCGACATAGAAGGACCGTTGATTTTTATATAAACTGATTTCCTTGTTATAGTT